>CAIYMN010000001.1 GCA_903927295.1 uncultured beta proteobacterium
GACGCCTGCCGCTCGCAGGCGTTCGACCTGGCTGATCGGCACCCCATGCATGCGCTCCATGACGATCACGTCGGGCATGCAATAGTCCCAGAACATCTCCGGCACCAGCACCAGATCAAGCCCGGCCATATTGCGACGCAGTTGCGCCGCACTTGCAGCCTCGCGGACCAGGTCAAGCTCATCGTGCAGGTATTTGTCAAATTCGGCCACCACCTCGCGCGGCTTCAAACGCCGCCCGACGCTTGAAAAACCATCGATCCAGCCCGCCATCATGCGGATCAGACTCAGGTCCTTTTCAATCGCCAGCAACATGCCGGGTCGCAGCACCTTGACAGCAACCTCGCGAGCGCGCCCATCGCGATCCTTGAGCACAGCAAAATGCACCTGGGCAATCGACGCGCTGGCAACCGGCTCCCGGTCAAAAGAAACAAAGATGTCAGCGACTTTCTTCTGGAACGAGCGCTCGATAGTCGCAATCGCCAGATCGCTGTCAAATGGCGGAACCCGATCCTGCAACTTCGCCAGTTCGTCCGCAATGTCGGTCGGAAGCAGATCGCGCCTGGTTGACAGCACCTGCCCAAACTTGACGAAAATCGGCCCCAAGCGCTCCAGCGCCTGACGAATACGCTGGCCCGGCGAGGCTTCAAGATTGCGTCCAAACGCCAGAATTCTGGCCAGTCTGTCAAGCCAGGGTTTCTGGAAGGCGGTCAGAAACAGTTCATCCAGACCATAGCGGAACAGCACCCAAAAAATGAAGGTGCCCCGAAACAGACGCGTCATATCGAAGCCTTTTCGGCGCCGGTCGCTGAGGTCGCACCCATAAACTGTCGCAAGGCGCTTGCCATACTCCGCGCGGCCTGCCCCAGAGTGTGGGCGGGCACATCGCCGAGCACGCGAGCCAGGTCTTCTTCAACATCCCATCGGACGTGGTCAACAAGCCAGTTGACCTCAGCGGCAAGTTGCACATCACCTACTATGCGAACGGCCGGGCGCTCGCCGCGCAGCATGTCCTGGGCCAGTGCAACTGGTGATTCTTGACTGACTGACAGGACCAGGTCAGCCTGGGCGTCGGAAGATGCCAGGTCCAGCAGACCAGCCGGCGTGGCCACCAGTCGCATCAAAAAGGAGCGCCATTGGAGTTGCACCACGCGCCCACTTTGCCGCGCCAGGCGACGCGTGGCCTGCGGCTCCTGCAACAGAATGTGATTCAACAGCAATACGATGCGGCGCTGGACTTCATCGACGACCCAGGGCGGTGGCGGCAAATCCGCAAAAGGGGTGTTTTGCAGCAAACCTTCAAGGAAAGAAAAAGGGGACTGTGTTGCCATAGTCCCCCATTATTCCCTGAATCGCGTCGGCCTTACTGAAGTGCCTGCACTCCTGCGACCAACCAGCCACTCGTGCCACTCTTGGGCTTGGTCATATTCCAGGCTTCACGGAACGGGCTGGCACCGGCCGACGGCTCCTCGCGAATCATGCCGGAAAATTCCACGCTCGCCATGTACTCGTCAGCCAGTTCTTCTATGCCAAGCAGTTGAGCTTCGATCATGACGACCTCTGTCAAATTGACCCGTCCACCGGGCTGCGCTTCACGGTCAGCGATTTGCGTCTGGATCTCCTTGAGCATGGTATCGGTCATCATGGCGCGCAAAGTTTCAATGTCCGACCTGTCCCATGCGGATTGCAAAGAAATGAAATTCTTCTTGGCGGCTTGCAGAAACCCTTCCACATCAAACCCCGCCGGTATGCCCCAGGTTTGCGAACCAGGCAAGGCCGAACCAATGATGGATCCGGACGCCTCAGGCAGTGCCCGCAACGAGTCGAAGCTTGAATTGTTTCGCTCCCAAGGACGGGCCGAAGCATCGTTGCCGACATTTTCCGGGCTGTAGGTCGCCGGCGGCTGCGCGATGGCGGCTGGACCCGCACCCTGAAATGCGAAAGGAGCGGCGGTCGCATCACGCTGCGGACTTTGTGCCTGCGCAGCCCTGCGCGAGCGCATGAACCAGCCAATTGCCATCATGACGACCAACGCCAGCAGCGCAAACATCATGAACTCGGCGATCGCACCTCCGCCAAGGCCCAGGGAACTCGCCAACCATGCCAGACCCAATCCGGCCGCCAGACCACCCAGCATCGCGCCCCACGGCCGCTTCGGCGTCACCGGTGCGGCTGCGGGTGGCGTGGGTGCTGGCGCCGCCGGCTTGACCGCACCCTGCGCTGGCGCTGCCTGGCGCTGCGTCACGTTGCTTGATTGCTGACCAACCGACCTGCCTCCACCCAGGCGCTTTGCCTCAGCGTTGGCACCCACAAGCAGCAGCACCGCAAACAGCAAGGACCAGAATTTCATGACATCTCCCAAAATATTCAGAGGCCTATGTGAGGCCTGCAGGCAAAATCTCAAGCTTCAACACTTGATGCCGACGTGCAGGGCCACCAGGCCACCGGTCAGATTGTGGTAATCCACGTGACCAAAGCCACAAGTCTTCATCAATTCTTTCAGCGCCTGTTGCCCTGGATGCATGCGGATGGACTCAGCCAGATAACGATAACTGGCGTCATCGCCTGCCACCAGTTTGCCGAGCTTGGGCAAAATATTGAACGAATACCAGTCGTAGGCCTTTTCAAGTGGCGGCGCGACTTTGGAAAATTCCAGCACCAGCAGTTTGCCACCGGGCTTGAGCACCCGATTCATCTCGGTCAGCGCGAGATTCTTGTGCGTCATGTTGCGCAGACCGAAAGCCACACTCACAAGGTCAAAATGATTGTCCGCAAACGGTAGCTTCTCAGCGTCACAAACCAGCGTTGGCAGGACCACGCCAGCGTCAAGCAGCCGGTCGCGACCGGTGCGCAGCATCGCTTCGTTGATGTCAGTATGCACAACGCGTCCGCTCTTGCCCACCTTTTTGGAAAAAGCCAGTGCCAGGTCGCCGGTGCCGCCCGCAATATCAAGTACCTGGTCACCCTCCTGCAGATTGGCCACCAGCACCGTGAAGGCCTTCCAGGCGCGATGCAAGCCCATCGACATCAGATCGTTCATCAGGTCGTACTTTGGCGCCACAGAATCAAATACGCCACGCACATGCTTGGCCTTTTCGGCTTCATCTACCGTTCTATAACCAAAATGCGTTGTTGTCATGGCTGCGATGTTAATTCAATGGCTGGCGCAAGCGGACGCGGCCTTGGCAGGCATCGGCGCGTCGCGTTCGACACCCGCGGCTGTCAGGCGCGCGGTGTAGTCAGCCCATAGCTGATCCTGGCGCGAACCCAGGAAGTAAAGGTAGTCCCAGGAATAAATTCCGGTGTCGTGTCCATCCGAGAACGTTGGCTGCACGGCATAGTTGCCCACCGGCTCCAGACCGGTCAACAGCACATCGCGCTTGCCGGTCTGCAGCACTTCCTGCCCCGGTCCGTGACCCTGAACATCGGCCGACGGTGAGTACACCCGCATCAATTCAAACGGAATGCGGAATTCCGCACCATCAGTGAAACTGACCTCCAGCACTCTGGACTGGCTATGCACCGTGAGCGCCTGCGGCGCGGGAGCGCCGGCTTGCAAACCTGCCATATTGAAGTTCCCTCAAAAATGATCGCAAGGGGGATTATTGCGCACTCACTTGGTGGTGAACGTAAATGCACCATCCCAATCGACACCTGGTGGCTCGTCACTCAAGTAAGTGATGCGCTTTGCATACACCTGATAGAGGTAGCGCTGGGGGTAGAGATTTTGCAGCTCGGCGAACTTTTCCTGTGCTTGCACCCAGTTCTGTTGCTGGTACAGGGCCAGTGCCACCTGATAAAGCGCAAGTTCTTGCAGCAGGTCGGTCGGCTCTTCACCCTGTGGGCAGATAGGCTCAAAAATGGCCACCGGCGTGTCTTTGCCCTTGACACGCACGCAATCAAGTTCCCTGTACACGAAGTCCGGCACGGCCGCGCGGGTGAACTCGCTGACCATCATCTGCACGCCATACTCCTTGGTCAGACCTTCGAGTCGCGATCCCAGATTAACGGCATCGCCCATGACGGTATAGGCCAATCGGAATTCAGAGCCCATGTTGCCAACCGTCATTTCCCCGGTATTGAGCCCCACACCGATCCTGATCGGCGGCCAGCCTTTGGCCTTGAAGTGGTCCTGCAAGGTTTCCAGTCTGGCGAGCATCTCCATGCCTGCCAGCAAGGCAAGTCGGGCGTGGTTCGGGTCATGCACGGGAGCCCCCCAGAAGGCCATGATGGCGTCGCCCATGTACTTGTCGATGGTGCCACGATGCTTCTGGATGACGTGGGTCATTGGCGTCAAATACTCGTTCATCAACTGCGTCAACTGCGTCGGATTCAGTCCTTCGGAGATCGTGGTGAAGCCGCGCACATCAGCGAACAGCACCGTCAGTTCCCTGCTTTCACCCGCGAGTGAATAAGCACCGGGATCCTTGGCCATTTCGTCGACCAATTCGGGCGGAACATATTGACCGAACAAGCCTCCCAGCAAACGCTTGCTGCGATTTTCAATGAAGAAGCCGTAGACCATATTGAAGACAAAGAGCACTGACACCAGTAGCAAAGTCCCTGCCAAAGGCAGGATCTGGTTAGTGGGGAAGCTCCAAAACGCCGCATCCACGCCAAGCACACTCACTACGACTACGAAAGATAACGTGAATGCCTTCCAAGGAGCCAACCCCGGAAAAGCAAATGCAAGCAAGAGGCCGATCAGTAGTAACACCCCGAATTCATACTCGGTAAAGCTCGGGGAACGCTGTTTGATATTTCTGTCCAAAATACCGGCAATCACATTCGCGTGCATCTCGACCCCGGCGTACACCTGCTGCATCGGCGTGGCACGCATGTCTTTCAGACCTGGCGCTGTGGAACCAATCAATACGATCGCGTCATCCAACACTTCGCGATCCACTTTGCCCCGCAACACATCGGTCGCTGAAACGTAACGAAAGCTCCCCTCGGGACCGCGAAAAGGTATCAGCGTGGCAACGTGACTATCCACTGGCACCCAGTGGCCTGCCAATTTCAAGAATGCAAGTGAGTAGTCCGTTTGTTCTTCTGACTCATACGCCAACTGAATCGTCGGAGTTCGAAGGTACATCTTCACCATGGCCAGTGCCAGTGACTCGTAAAGTTGACCCTTGTACATCTGCAACAATGGAGCGCGCCGGAAGACACCATCCTCGTCCACCAGCGGGTGTGAAAAGAAGCCGCCTTCCGGTGCGCTCTTTTGGAGTTGAGGCAGGTTACCTACATAACCGGTGGCAACGATTGCATCGACACTGTCCGGACGAAAGTCGCTGGACTTCAGAGCGGGCTGCGGCAACGCACCCAAACCTTCATTACCCTGCGCATCAACACGAAAATAGTAGCCCAACGCCACACGCCGGTCCTGCAAACTGTTGGCAAACAATTGGTCGTAATCCAACTGCGGCTTGATCCGGTTCAGTGTCGATTTAAAGCCGGCGTCAGCGCTCAGCTCTTTGCCTGCCAAGGCCTCCAGTTTCCTCAAGCCTGAGCTCTCATCAGACTCCGCAAACACGACGTCGAAGCCGAGTACATTGATCTTGTAACGATCAAAAAGCAGATCAACCAATTGCGCCATCTTGTTGCGCGACCATGGCCAGTGACCCTGTTCCTGCAAACTCCTCTCATCCAGATCAACAATCACAACGCGCCGATCAACACCATGCGGCATGGTCAATTTCAAACGCACGTCGTACGCGTAAGTCTCCAGGCGTGTCACAAAGTCGAAATGCCAACCCCAACCCTTCGAGTGACACAGCATCACCAGCGTCATCAACACACTCACGCCGACCGGAATCGCATGTCGCTGGATATGGCGTATGAATTTCATCAAAACCCGTTGCTTCAAAAGCTGGCGCTTAAGCTGAGGTGAAATTTTTGATCGCCGGTCTGCGGCAAACTCGATCCGTTACTCACCGGCAGAACACTCCCGACCAGCAGACGGCCCCAATCCAGCGTCAACCCATAATTGCCCGACGTGTAGCGCAAGCCCAAGCCCACGCTCATCAGTCGGTCGCTTTCGGGCTTGTTGGGATTGGCATCCGCATTGTTGTTGCGTAGCCAACCGGCGTCCACAAAGCCCAGTGTGCGCAATCCCGGCGCGAGTTCAGGCGTGGTCAGCTCCAGACTCGCAAAGATGCCACTGTCGCCGGCGATGGCGCGCTCCCCCGTACCACGCACCGATGAGCTGCCGCCCAATCCAAACTGCTCACCCGAAATCAGGGCGTCCGGGCTGTACTGAAACTGAGCCCTGGCACTCCACGTCCACCCCGACGGCAAGAACGACTGATAGTTTGCGCCGCCGCGCAAGACACGCCAATTGACGTTGGTGATGCGCACATCCTCACTTTGATAGGCGAGCAGATTGTTGCCCGCATTGCCCGGTACATTGATCGCCAGATCGGTGTTGTAACCCCACACGGCGGCATCACTCTCCACGCGCGCCGTGTAACCCAAGCTAAGCGGGCGACTGCCACGTTCCAATTGGCCGGGCACCAGTTCACCATTCACCAGTGTGGCGTTGAACAACTTCTGATCAATTTCTGCTGACAGATGGGTACGTCGACCGCCATCAGGCTCGAAGAAATGGGTGTACAGCAGGCCCAAGGTCTGCCCGGCGCCGGTGCTATTGAAACTACCAAAGTTGCCCACCACATCGGAACTGGTGTAGGACACACCGAGCACGCCACCCAGGCGATAAAGCGGTACACGGTAATTTAGTCCAATCTGCCTGACGTCCTTCATCCGCTCAATGGACGTCGTATAGGCAATGGAAGCCTGATGGTCCAGATCGAACAGGTTGGCGTGTGCGACAACCAGGGACAGGCGATCCTGTCCGGTTGACTCCGAACCCGCATTGGTCAGGGTGCTGGAGAACTGCAAGGGTTTCGATTCGGTGACGATCAACCTGGCGTCGATCTTGTCAGCTTCTTCCGATTCCTTGAGCGAAACCTGCAGTTGTTTGCCCTGGTTTTCGTTGGCGATCGCAGTCTGCGTGGCGAGTACCCGGAAGTTCGGTGCCTGCCCCTCGCGCAACTCTGGCACACTGGAGCGGATATTGGCCTCGCTGTATTGCGCCTGACCCTCGACCGTGATCTTGCCCATCACAAACTTCACCACTTGCAGGGTAACCTTGTCGCCCACCTCTTGCGGCGGCAGTGATACCCGCAGCAAGGCAAAGCCTTTGGCCTTGAGTTCGGCCTCGAGTGCCGCAGTGGCCTTCTGCAGCGTGCTCAGATCCGCCTCAGGCCCGATATAGGGTGACAGTACACGCGCAACTTCTTCCTTTGAGAGCGGACTGTCCCCCAGTAACTCAAAACCCTTGATAGGAAAGCGCGTCGTCGCGCCCGTGGCTTCAGGCATCACCTTTTGCGCCAGAACCTGCCCAGACCCCATCAGCAGGGTCAGGAGCAAAATCGCACTGGCAATACCCTGGCGGTGCAAACCCTCCGCTCGTGTTTGACACATAGTTGACATAGGCGATATCACTCTCAGCGGCATAGGTTACTGGACTGCCTCTTGATTTCAGCCACGAGCCCGACCAGTGTGGGGTTGCGGCTGTTCGGCATGGGTATCGGGTCTGCCTGTATGAAGAGCGGCATGTCGAGTGGCCGGCCACTGCGACCATCGTTGGCGGCAACGCCGGTCTCACCCCGCCCGAGTTGCAGCGTCTCACTCGCAGACGCCACCTCAACGTGTCCATCGCGCACATAGACGAACAATCCCTCGTCACTGGCTGATACGCCACCACTGGAGAACAGTTGCTTCATGTCAACAGGGACCGTATCGGGTCTTTGCAGCCGCTCCAGCGTTGGCGCAGTCAGTGGCCGGATAGCGGTACGACTGACAAACAGTCCCTGCCCAGCCTGCAGCGTCTGCATCGCAGTCTGCCCTGTGGGCGTTACAACAATGGTTCCGAGCCACGTGAAAAAGCTGCAGCTTCCCTCCGAGGCACAGTCAAGATCAAGCCCGGTGCCGCGAATCCCGATAGTCGCCGTGTCGGTTGTAAAACCAACGTTGCGCGTATTGCCTTTGCCGATAAGCCCAGTCAGCGCGCGCATGGAGCCTCGCAGCAGCGAAACAAAGAACTTGCCCTCGTTGGGATTCTTGTCATCGAAGACAAAAGTGTCCACCTTGAAGCGAGTGCTGGCCCCAAGCGTCATTCTGCTTTCATCACGAAACACCAAGACACCTTTACTGACAGCGCCGGTTTCGACGATGTCTCCAGGATATACGCTGGCGCCATCCACCATCTTGCGCTTGGCGCCAGAATAATCTATGCCTGTGATTTCACCTTGCGCCGAGATCAATTTGGCAACTGCCAACACGGTGTTGGCCCGAGGTGTTTCAGAGACTTTCGCAGACTCGGCCTTGCAATCCTGCGCACACAGGCGCGCATCAAAGTCCGTGCCGTGAATGCCCACCGTGGCGTTGGCGGTCTCAATCCTGGCAGCATCCGGGGCATCCTTGGATATGAGTCCGGTTATTGCCCGAAACCCGCCGCGCAGCAACTGCATCACCATGGCGTTGTCATCGGCACCGTCCTTGAACTGGTACTTCTGCATGATCATTTCAGAGTTCGGCCGCAGCGTCATGCGGGTTCCGTCCTCCAGCTTGATGATCGCTGCCGAGTCCTGAGCGGTGGTCAGTCGGTCTCCTTCAAGCAGCGCAGTCCCTTTGCTCAGGGTACGTGGAAGTTGTCCCGGTGTCTGCACGAACCCTACTCCTCGCGAGAACTCAACCTGCCCAACCGGCTGAGCCTGCACAAGGAGCGATCCGCCAAGCAATACGACCGCCGCAATCGTCTTCCAGCCGCGCAGTGCCCACCCGGATGACCTCAGCGCGAGCATATTTCACCCTCCACTGCCAGGCCTCTCTTGTCTTTCTCCTTTTCCTTGACCGGCTCGCCCGGGTTGATCGGGTCGGCTACCGTTTTTGTGACCAGCTCCTGCTCAACAACAGCCTTCTCAAACTGGGCCAGGAACGTGACAACAAAATCGGTAGGTGCGCCACCGCCACTGGTTTGAGAGCCGACCGGCGCAGCAACCGCCGCACCGTTGCTGGTGTAGCTGACCGGGTTGCCGACGCTGGTGGCAGATGGCCCCAGCGTCACAGTGCCACCCGCACTGACGGCAATACCCGCTGCAGCCGTCACGCTGCTGTTTTGAACAAAGTTGTTAGCGGCGCTCATGCTCACCGCTCCAGCAGTGGAAACCAGGGCGCCATTGAGCGTCAGATTGCCTGAACTGGTCAAGTTAGTGGCCGTCAACAGAATATCGCCACTGGCTGTCACGCCATCGGAACCAATGGTCAAGGGGCTGTTAGCCGTCATGGAAACCCTGCCGCCATTGGCGACCACCTTGCCGGACGTGCTTATGCCACCGGTGTCAACGACCGTGATACTTCCCGACGCAGTGGTGATGCCCTGCACATCCATAACGCCAACGTTGGTCAATGCGATGTCACCCGTGCCACTGCTGATTGCTTTGAAGGCCTTGATCCGGTTGCCGGCGTCGTTAAGCAGCGTGCTTGCCGAGGATTGCGTTGAAAGCAGGCCTGTCGTCACCAGAGCGCCGGTCTGCCCAATGCTTCCGACAGACGCAACCAGACTGATGGATGGCGCGCTGATAGAGCCGACCGTCAAGTTGCTTGTGTTTTGGGTGATGGCAACCGGTCCCGTCGTCGCTATCTGACCAGCCGTCTGGCTAAAACTTCCGTTGACACTAAATGCGCCGCCCACATTGAGTGTGCCGCCACCCTGGCTGTACTGCGGCATCGACAAGCCACTCGCAATCGATAAAGTTCCGTTCGCCACAGACAACGTGCCGGCGCCACCGAAAGATTGCAATGAAGTGCTTCCAGGCAGGTCATACGTCACTGGAAAGTTCGACGGAATCGAGACAGACAACACGTTCGATCCATCCGGCAAGGCATCCCAATTGCCGGCGGAACCCCATGAGCCACCACTGGAGGCGGTCCATGTGGCAAGCGGTCGCACCGTTATGTTGCCCGTAGCTGGCGCGATCGTTCCGGCAATGGTGTAGTTGCTTGAATCTGCACCGCTCAAGATCAGGTTGCTCAGGTTAACCGCTTTGCCTGCGCCGACGTTGCGATCAGCAAAAGCGGCATTCAGGGTCCCAATCGTGACCTGGTCACCACTTACCAGACCGGTCAGGCTCGCCCCTGTTGTGACTGCAGTTGCAACTGTTGTCCCGTCGTAGACTTTGTCCTTGACGGTGACGCCGCTCACGCCATTGATCGTCGCCTTGCTGATGTCCGCTTTGGTGCTGGCTGTCGTGCTGCTGAAGGTGTAGTTGCCTGCATCCGTCCCGCCCAGACTCAGCCCGGCGATGGTGACGGTCTTGCCCACACCTGCGTTCTTGTCGGCGAAGGCTCCAGTAGCTCCAGCCACTATCAGATTGTCGCCGCTGATCTCACCGGCGAATATCGCGCCGCTCGTGTTGAGCGTGGCGCTGGTCTTGCCGTCATAGACTTTGTTGGCCGCTGTGATGCCGCTCACACCACTGATCGTGGCCTGGCTGATGTCCGCTGTGGTTGATGCCGTGCTTGTGCCCAGCGTGTAGTTGCCAGCGTCCTGTCCGCCCAGGCTCAAGCCAGTGATCGTGACGGTCTTTCCAGGACCTGCGTTCTTGTCTGCAAAGGTTCCTGTACCCCCGGTAATTGTCAAGTTGTCGCCACCGAAGATTCCGGTCAAGCTTGCAGCGCTTGTGTTGATCGTGGCGCTGGTCTTGCCGTCATAGACTTTGTTGGCCGCTGTGATGCCGCTCACTGCGCTGATCGTGGCTTTGTTGATAACCAGTGTCCCGTCTACATAGCTAATGCTGTAGTTGCCCGAAGTCAGTCCGCCTGGGGTAATGGCGTAGTTTCCAAAACCGACAGCGCCTTGCGAGAGGCCTGAGTAACTCAAAGTACCGGCAAGCACAGTCGCCGACTCGTTGTTGACAAATCCGCTGTAGCTCACGCCCTTGCCGCCGCTATAAGCGATCCGGTCATATACCTTTGTATCGTTGTTGGCACTGATCGTCAATGGTGCCGGATTAACCGTATAGGCCTGACCGGTGCCAGCAGTTATGGTGTAACTAGCAGTGGTCGGTGTGGTTTGCGTTGTTGGACCTGTCAACCTGGTCGCACTGGTTAGCCCCCCAGCGTAGCTAACAGAATAGCTATTGGCCGATGTGGTACTGGAAATGACTGGTGTAAAGATAGCTGTACCTGACACATCTTCATTGTCAAATGTCCCACGCAAGGTACTCCCAAATTGAGCTGTCGGTGCAAGGCCATAGGTATTGCTGGCAGTACCAGTCAGCAACGTCGTATCCACGTAAATGGTGCCTGGCGTCGATCCGTAAATGAAACCGTTTCCATTTTCAGTCGCCGTAGCGTAATTAGCATAAGTGGCGCCGTAATGGCGGAACTGTGAGGTCAAACCGCTCTTCGTCACGCTGCCTGGGTCGGCAGCAAAAATCAACCAACGTCCTCCCGTGACAGTTGTGAGCGCACCGGCGCCGCCAGACAGCTTGTTAGTAAACGATGTGCTTGCACTCAGAACAATTGCATCCCCGCTCCCCATGGCGGACACCGAACCACCACCATCAACAGCGATAGCGCCGGTGTTGTTCACCAGCACGCTGCTAGAGGCACTAATCGCGCCCAGCCGCAGCGGATTGGTATTGCCACTGTTGTTGGTCAAACTGATTGCGCCCGTCGCATCTGTTGCAGCGAAACCCATGACCGAATTGGATCCACTGAGCGTCGTACCGCCACTGGCTGTCGTGGTCAGCTTGCCACTCGTTGAAATGCTGCCACCCGTTCCCTCGCTGATCGTGCCCCCGGTATTCAGCAGGACTTGCGCCGGCGCGGTCAACGCTGCATCCACTGAAATCGGACCCGTCTTGCTCCGAACGTAAAGTGATCCTGTCGAGCCTAGCCCTGCCAGTTCGGTATTACCAATGTTGCCCATCACAGTGACGCCACCCGTGTTACTCGTTGTGTCGCCAATATAGATTCCACCCGTCGTGGAGATGGACTGCAGGTCAGTTCCAAGAAGGCTTAGCGCGGTGTCATTCATGCCACCCAGTGCGATCGGACGGACAGATGTCAAAGTTGTCAACGTAGCACCGCCCGTTGCCGCATTGATGGTACCGCCGGCCAGAGCCATGTGATCGGCAATGAGCTTGATGGAGCCAGCGCCGCTACCACCATTGGTGATGGTATCGCCTGCGGCGTTGTTCGAAAGCGAACCGATACCTGCATTGACCGTAACGCCACCAGGACCGGTGATGACTGAATTGTTGGTGACGCCAACACCCGTCAAGCTGACGGTTCCGCCAGTACCAGCACCCGCGGTTAATGCCGCACTGACAGTGGCCAGGCCACCGGCGGTGATACTAATTGGCTGGTTGGCCGCAGTGCTAACGCCGGTGACAACACTATTGACAGTCGCACCAATAGTCAGATCGCCGGAATTATTGAAGGTCAAGCCAGCCACGCCGGTGGCCGTCAAGGAACCAACACTGTTGGATGAGTTGTTCAGGTTGACTGAGCCGGTCGTTATCAGACGCAGTCCCGGGGCTCCGGACCCGGCGACAATGGGTGCGCTCTGACCAATATTGGCGCTGCCTGCGTTCAACACAACGCCAACGTTATCCGTGTTGTTTCTGGTCAGGATACCGGCAAAGTTGTTAACAGTGGTGACTTGAATTGCGTTGGTGCTGGTATAGCTGAAAGCATCCCCGGCAGTGGAGCCGGTCGCCTTGCCTGCGATAACGCCTGGTGAATTGGCTTCGGTCAGGGTCACGCTACTGCCCTGCGCATACACCGAGGTGCCGCCAACCAGCACATTCGCAGACTGGGTCAAGGGACCGCTGCTGGTCAGAGCCACCATGCCAGGGGCAGACACCCCACTCAATCCGGCCACACTGTCGACCTTGAGCGCTTGACCACTCGTGAACACAAGACTGTTGGCAGAAGTGCCAGTGACTTGCGCTGCCAGACTGCTGACCTGATTCGTTTGCGACCCAAAGTCAACGCTACCACCTGCCTTGATGCTCATACTTCCAACCGTGATCGTTGCACCGGTTATTGGCTGAGTCATCCCGGCGCCCGATTCCAGCGACAGAACACCGACATTGGCAGGCGCGATCGCAGCGCCAATGCTCAATGCTCCCGCCGTCGTCGTACCAATACGCAAAGCAGGAGCCGTTATCGTATTTAGTTCGTCAGGCGTTAGTTCCAAACTGGTCGGACTCTGACTCTTGGTGGCAACAATATCAACGGCTCGGCTAGAAGTTGAGGGATTGAGCCAGACGACGCCGCCGCTCGCCGCCGTAATGGCTGCAGAATTTCCGGTCGTGGTGTAAATATCAATCTGATTCCCGACCAAATGAACATTGGCGGCCTTCAAAGTGGTCAAGGCGGGAATCGTCAGCAAATTGCCGGCAGACAGGGTCAAATTGGCCGTACCAGCGTTCACACTCGTCGCTGTCAGATTATTCGACGCGCGGACATCGACGGCCGCGTTCGGATCCACCAGAGCCGCGCCCACCTTCGTCAAGGTGGCGTCTCCGTTATGAGTGAGGTAGACCGGGCCGCGTCCGTTCCCATTACCGTTCCCGATCCAGATATTCGCGTTGCCACTGATAGAACTGGTATTGAGCGAAGTGCCAGAACTGCCGATCGCTCCGCTACCACCACTCCACTGAAGCTTTATGTCGTTCGCAGTCAGAAGGCCACTGCCACCTTGCAAGATCTTGCCAGTGTCACCAGCGCTGATGGTCAGCGTCGTCCCAGTGGAGCTGGCAGTCACGGCTCCAGCCACGGTGATATCGTTTGCTCCGGTCGTCGTGGGGGTGGAAGTCGTGATGTTAATAGGGCCACTGCCTGCCTCAGAGATACCACTAATCGAAAGGGGAACATTGTCATTGAAGGCAATCCCGCCACCGCCTGCGGAATAGGTCTGTGAGGCGGTCAACGATTTAACCGCATTATTGGCACTCGTCAGACTGATCGCCGTGGACGCATTCACGGTCAATTTGTTGGCAGTGACCAATCCGGTCACATTGTTGAACGTGTCGCTAACCGCGCCGGTGCTGGCGGTCAGACTTACATCGCCAGTGCCTGCGTTCACTCCATTGACACTGTCAACAATATTCAACGATCCCGCCGTCAGATTGATTGGCTTGGCTCCGCTGGTGCTTACGCCATTGAATGTGCTATTGCCGTCTACCACGGTACCAACTTGAAGGGTTCCTGAATTCGTGAACTGAAAACCACTGCTGCCTGCAGCACTGCCCGCGATGACAGCAACCTGGTTGGAACCATGATTGAGCACGACCGAGCCTGTAGTTGCGGAGGCGGCAAGAGACGAAACGTTAATCGGATCATTCTGAGTAATGTCTCCCACTGATGTGCTCAATACCAGTTGACCACCGCTGCCGCTGACCGTAATACCCGTCGTATTTCCAACAGACCCGATGGTCAGCCCACCAGTCCTGCTGTTATTGAAGGCGAAACTGCTCGCCGTAACATTTGCCGCGAGCGTGCCAATCTGGTTCGATCCGATCAATGAAACGTTGCCAGCAGAGTTGATTTCCAGCCCGGCCGCCGTGATGGCTGCGGCCTGAGTGACTGCACCTGCCGCATTCAAGCTGACGTTGCCGGCACCGGCATTGACCGTTCCGCGCAAACTGATCGCGCCACTCGAACTCAGCGATATGCCACCCCCGCCAGTGAGCAGATTCGGAACAATGATGGGCGCAGCCTGAGGCGAACTTGCGCCATAGCCTGTGGTCATGGAAATCGTGTAATTGCCGACCGTCTGATACACAAAAGCATCGCCGGAGCCAGTGGCCAATCCCCCCATAATGCTGAGGTCAATTCCACCGGCCTGATCTCCTGAGCCGTTGCGGGTTCGCAAAATCAGGTTACCCGGGAAAACCATAGTGCTAAACGAACTTGTCGAGCGAATGTAGCTCGCCGCTCCCAGAATGACATCGGTTCCAGCAGAAAGTGTGTCAAACTGGCTTTGATAAATCCAGGAGGGGTTACCCGCGTTGTCGGCGAAAACAAGTTGCGACAGGTTACCGGTACCGCCCGTGCCCCCAGCCAAATAGATCGTGTCTGGATCCAGCAGCAGCGTGCCGCCATGCCCCTTGCTGGCGCCCAGATCCACTTGCGCACGAAAGTCCAGATTTTGCTTGGCCGAAGTTTCGACGAAGCCGCCATTGCCCCCAAGTACGCCGCCCCTGGCTGAAATGCTGCCATAAGCCTGAGTTGAATTGTCAGACCAGACGATCACTTTGCCACCATCACCGTTAGTGATGGCATCGGCCTTGATGCTGGCCTGCGGCCCAAGGTAACTTTGCTGTGCGTTGGACACATCGGGGCTCTTGCCCTGGTAGTCACCCCCCACACGAACCGTGCCGCCGCCCTGTTCACCAGATACATCAATCGTCGCTTGATCCGTCAGCGCGACCCGGTTGCCCAGCACGTCCACGCTACCGCCCTTGTTACCCGTCGCGGCTATTGAGCCTGCCCCCTCAACGTAAGTATCGCCAGCAGCCTTCAGAACGACCTTGCCGCCTTCCAGGCTGGCCGTTGTTGCCTGGATCACGCCGCTGTGCCTGAGCGTGCCGGCAAAAATTCCGACCGCATCGCCCTTCAGGGTGCCCAGATTGACGGCCTGATCCGTCGGCGCCTGCACCTGCAGGCTGATGCCTTCGAGACCCCGACCGGTCAACTCGATCTGCCGACCTGCTGCCAGAATCGTGCTGCCGTTGGGTGCCTGGATCAGGGCATCTTTTCCGGTATCGACGGAGCTGCCCAGCAATACGACGTCGCCGCTGCGCGCAAGTATCCGGCCCTGCACCGATACGCCTGCGCTTGACGCCAGACCGTCACCAAAAAGTAGCCGCCCAGCCAGCGCGTCGGCATCGCTCATGCGCAGGCTTGACGCCGTAAAGCCCGCGGTGTCCACTACGGCTCCCGCACCTACCGCTATGCCCGACTGGTTCACCAGCACCAGATTGCCATTGCTGCCCAGCGTGCCGAACAGCTGTGATGGGGTATTGGTGACTACGCGGTTGATGGAGGTGCTGGTCGCACTGGGTTGCTGGAAGAAGGTCGTACTGCCCGAGGGAATCGAGAAACTTTGCCAGTTGATGGCCGAGTAGTTGGTACCCGCAGCGTTTTGCGTGGTGACAGTAAGCTTGTTGCCCTGGTTGACCATGCCAGCCTGGCCGACGATGGCCACGCCCCCCGTGGGGTTGGCGTAAGCAACGGATGGTTCCAGACCCCAGGCTATGGCAACGCCAAGAGACAGCACGGCGAACCGGGAGGTGAGCAACAGCGAGCCATGCGGACGGCTTGTCGAGCATCCACGGGCGTTCTTGCTTCGCCCACCGCTGGAAGCAATTTCGGCAACCGCCACCATGGCCCCCAGAGCCTGGTTCCATACGGTTCGATAAATATGGTTCAGCGACGCATGACCCGACACAATTCAGCCTCCCAAAGCGGATGATTTTCCGGGAAATCAATGTCCTTTGCTGTGAATTAAATCACAGGGGGGCTCTCAAACGTATACCTGTTTTCCCGAATGGGGTTAATCGCCTGACCATGGCCTTCTCGGCAACCTCCAATTTGGTGCGTACGTTCTCCTGACGCACCATATCTGCCGGTCGCGCCGCTCCGGCCCACACCGGCGCCGGAAAATGCGTATCCCAGTCAAACCTGGCAATCACGTGCCAGTGCAGATGCGGCACCACATTGCCCAGCGCAGCCAGGTTGATCTTGGTTGGCTGCAGATGCTCACGCAAGGCGAGCTCCACCACATTGACTGCGGCCATGCAAAGGCTGCGATCGGCATCATCAAGATCGGAGAATTCGGCCACGTGTGCCGTCCAGACAACCCGGTAAAAAGCCGGGAAGCCGACCTCGTCAGCCCGAATGACCCTGAACTTGTCACCCTGATAGACCAGCGTGCCGCCGATGCCTGTGCACAGTGGGCAGGGCATGGGCGTCATGTCCTACACCAGCACACGTTCGATGCCGCCGGCATTGGCTCGCTTCACATACTCCGGCAACCACTGCTCGCCCAGAATCTGGTTCGCCATCTCGACGACGATGTAGTCTGCCTGCAACAAACCGCTTTGCAAGTCGTCACCAAAACGGCTCAGGCCCTGCAGGCAGGCCGGGCAGGAGGTCAGGATCTTGATGTTGTCTTTCGCACCCAAGCCACCCTTCTCGCGCAGTTGGGCTTCGCCCTTGCGGATCTCTTCTTCCTTGCGAAAGCGCACCTGGGTCGAGACGTCCGGCCGGTTCAGCGCCAGCGTGCCGGACTCACCGCAACAGCGCTCGGACAGGATGACCTTGTCACCCAGCAGCGCTCTGACGGTCTTGATGGGCTCCTGCAACTTCATCGGGCTGTGGCACGGGTCGTGGAACAGGAAGGAGCCGGCATCCTTGAGCGTAATGCCTTTCTCCAGCAGGTACTCATGAATGTCGATGATGCGGCTTCCCGGAAAGATCTGGTCGAACTCGTAGCCCTGCAACTGGTCAAAACAGGTACCACAACTCACCACCACGGTCTTGATGTCCAGATAGTTCAGGGTGTTGGCCACACGGTGGAACAGCACCCGGTTGTCGGTGATGATCTTCTCTGCCTTGTCAAACTCGCCGGCCCCGCGCTGCGGGTAGCCACAACACAGATAGCCCGGCGGCAGCACCGTTTGAACGCCCGCGTGCCAGAGCATGGCTTGCGTGGCCAGCCCGACCTGGCTGAAAAGGCGTTCCGACCCACAACCAGGAAAGTAGAACACCGCTTCCGTTTCGGCACTGGTGACCTGCGGGTCGCGAATGATGGGAACGTAGTCCTTGTCTTCAATATCAAGCAGGGCACGCGCCGTCTTCTTCGGCAAGCCACCAGGCATCTTCTTGTTGACAAAGTGGATGATCTGCTCTTTCAGCGGCGCTGTACCCACAGTAGCTGGTGGCGCCTTGGTCTGCCGCCGCGAAATCACCTTGAACAGATCCGAGGCAAAACGCTGCGCCTTGATCGCCACATTCACCATGACCGAACGCGCCAGCCGGATGGTTTCCGGGTTGGTAGCGTTGAGCATGAACATGGCCGCGGCACCGGCTGGCCGGAAAGTCTTCTGGCCCATCTTGCGCAGCAGGTTGCGCATATTCATCGTGACATCGCCAAAATCGATATCCACCGGGCATGGCGACAGGCACTTGTGGCAAACGGTGCAGTGGTCAGCCACGTCTTCAAATTCCTGCCAATGCCGGATCGAGATGCCGCGCCGGGTCTGTTCTTCGTACAGGAACGCCTCTACCAGCAGGGAGGTCGCCAGAATCTTGTTGCGCGGGCTGTACAGCAGATTGGCACGCGGCACATGGGTGGCGCAGACCGGCTTGCACTTGCCGCAGCGCAGGCAGTCTTTCACACTGTCGGCAATGGCGCCAATATCGCTTTGCCGCATGATGAGCGACTCGTGCCCCATCAAGCCAAAGCTCGGCGTGTAGGCGTTGGTCAGATCAGAGCGCAAATCCCGCTCAGCCGGTACACGCAGCAATTTGCCCTTGTTAAAGCGCCCCTCGGGGTCGATCCTGGCTTTGTACTCGGAAAACGGTCGCAGTTCTTCGTCCGTCAGAAACGCCAGCTTGGTGATGCCAATGCCATGTTCGCCCGAGATCACACCGTCCAGGGAACGAGCGAGCGCCATGATGCGCTTAACCGCACCGTGCGCCACCTGCAGCATGTCGTAATCATCGCTGTTGACCGGAATGTTGGTATGCACATTCCCGTCTCCGGCGTGCATGTGCAACGCGGCCCAGACCCGACGCTTGAGCACGCGCTGGTGCCGCGCGTCGCATTCGCGCAGAATGGCTTCAAAAGCACCGCCGCTGAAGATGTTCTGCAAGGGTGCACGCAACTGCGTCTTCCAGCTGGCACGCAAGCTGTGATCCTGCAACTGTACAAACAGGCCGTTCACATTGTCCAGCCAGCCCTGCCACAAGGTGCGCACTTCGGCGATCAGCGCCAGCGCCTGCGTGACCCGGTCCTCCAGCAACTCGGCCGACGGAAGCGATCTGGCGTCGTCATGTTTGCCCAGCGGCAAATGACCGGCGGCAAAGAATTCTTCCAGTTCGTCGCACAGCGCGATCTTGTTGCGCAGACTCAACTCGATGTTGATACGCTCAATTCCATCGGTGTACTCGGCCATGCGAGGCAAAGGTATCACCACGTCTTCGTTGATCTTGAAGGCGTTGGTGTGCTTGCTGATCGCGGCCGTGCGCTTGCGGTCGAGCCAGAATTTCTTGCGCGCGTCAGCACTGATGGCAATGAAACCCTCGCCGCTGCGTGAGTTGGCGATGCGCACCACTTCCGAAGTGGCGCGTGCCACCGCATCGGCATCGTCACCCGCGATGTCGCCGAACAGCACCATCTTGGGCAGGCCGCCACGGCGCGATTTGGTGGCATAGCCCACCGCCCTCAGGTAGCGTTCATCCAGATGCTCCAGGCCCGCCAGCAACACGCCCGAGCGCTTCTGTTCGCTGAACATGAAGTCCTTGATCTCGACAATGCTGGGCACCGCATCCCTGGCATGGCCAAAAAACTCCAGGCACACAGTGCGTGTGTGCGCCGGCGTGCGGTGCACAATCCAGCGCGCGCTGGTGATCAATCCATCGCAGCCTTCCTTCTGGATGCCCGGCAGGCCGCTGAGGAACTTGTCGGTCACATCCTTGCCAAGCCCCTCCTTGCGAAAGGTTTTGCCAGGAATGTCGAGCTGCTCGGTGCGCAGCAGGGACTTGCCATCGGCAGAGAAATAACTCAGCTCGAAGCGCGCCAGTTCGGCATCGTGAATCTTGCCCAGGTTGTGCCCAAGGCGCTTCACCTCCAGCCACTCCGCCTGCGGTGTCACCATGCGCCAGCTCGCCAGATTGTCCAGCGCCGTGCCCCACAGGACCGCCTTCTTGCCGCCCGCGTTCATGGCAATATTTCCGCCAATGCAGGACGCTTCTGCGGACGTTGGGTCCACGGCAAAAACAAAACCGGCGCGCTCGGCGGCATCGGCCACGCGCTGCGTCACCACACCGGCTTCGGTCCAGACCGTAGCCACCGGCTGCGCCAGCCCCGGCAACGTCACCATCTCGACCTCGGTCATGGCTTCGAGCTTTTCGGTATTGATAACCACGCTCTTCCATGTCAGTGGCACCGCACCTCCCGTGTAGCCGGTACCGCCGCCACGTGGAATGATGGTCAAGCCCAGTTCAATGCAACCCTTGACCAGCGCCGCCATCTCTGCTTCGGTGTCCGGCGTCAGCACGACAAACGGATACTCGACGCGCCAGTCGGTGGCATCGGTCACATGACTGACGCGCGACAGTCCGTCAAACTTGACGTTATCTTTGGCGGTAAGGCGGTAAAGTACGCGTTGCGCCTTGCGGCGCAGGGCAGTTGTTTCAACAAAGGCGGCATTGAAAGCATGCACCGCCGCGTCCGCCGCGGTCAGCAGTTCGCCCACCATGGCGTCGCGCTCCGGATCCCCATCCGGCGTGCGGCGCTTCTGCACTTCGCCGAGCCGGTGCTGCAGCGCTTCCACGAGCAACTGGCGCCGCTTCGGGTTGTCCAGCAAATCGTCCTGCAAATACGGGTTGCGCTGCACCACCCAGATATCACCCAGCACCTCGTAGAGCATGCGTGCCGAGCGGCCCGTACGGCGTTCCTCGCGCAGGCGGTTCAACGCCTCCCACGAGCGCTCACCCAGGAGTCGAATGACGATTTCCCGGTCAGAAAACGAGGTGTAGTTGTAGGGTATTTCCCGAATCCGGGCGTGTTCGTGCGGCACGTGCGCTGCAGCGCCAGGCAGTGGATTGAGAAGAGTCGGGAGGTTCATGGGATCAGGGATATTACCGCAGCGCAGCATTCACCCTGGGGTCCCCATGGAAACTCGCGGCCTGCTCAAATGCCGGTGGCCTGAGTCATCAGCTCGCGCCAGCGCCGGTAGCGCGCTTGCAAAGCCGAATCGGCCTGCGCCGCAAAGACGTCCTCGTGCGCGCCCCGGTTCCACTCTGCAGGGCGTCCGCAGGCCAGGTAGGCGATGCCGCGCGCGCTGGCTTCGGGGTCGTCGCGCCGGTGAACCGGCAAGCCGCTGATGCAGGCCAGGCGCTGGCACAACCCGTCCAGCAGCGACACGCCCCCGCTGATACGGATGCGCTGCGCCGCAGGCACATAGCTGTTCATGTGATCGATGTTGGCCTGCAGCAGGAAGGCAATGCTCTCCACGACAGCCACGCACTTCAGCCAGGGCTCTGCTTCACCGACAAAACGCGACGCGAATTCAGGCTGCCAGAAGGGTCCTCCCAGGCCAGCAATGCCGTTAAGAAACAGCGGCGGCTCCTCGGTCTGCGTCAACCACTGCGGCAACGCAGCGGTCAGATGCCCGATGCCAAACTCCTTACTGACCCATTCCAGCGCACTACCGGCACCGTTCACATTGCCCTCCACCATATACAGCCGACTGGCACCATCGTCCAGGATGATGCCCGTCAACTGCCGCGGCACGTGGCCGGGAAAATCGTTGAGTGCGCGCTGAACGAAAGCGCTGGTGCCAATGTTGATGTACGCCGAATCGGCTTCTGGCCAGCCGAAGGCGAACACAGCCGCCGACTGGTCACCATTGACAGCGGTCAGGGGAATCGGCGGGCCCTGCAGGTCCAGTGTTCCCCAGGCGTGGCACGTGGGTACGCTGCGTGGCAGAAACCCTGGCGGCAGACCGAACAGGGCCAGCAGCTCAGGGTCCCAGTCCTGCTGATGCAGGTTCCACAATTGGGTGCGCGCTGCGCACTGCGGGTCCGCCAGAAAGGCTTGCGTTGTGCAGAGTTGAAACACGACAAAGCTGGCCATCGGGCCCCAGCACAGGGTCTGGTTTTCGATTGCCTCACGCACGGCGGGCAGATGGTCCAGTGCCCAGCGCAATTTGCTGGCGCCGTAGTGCGGCGAGAGAAAGAGCCCGGTCTTGCGATGCACGCTATCGGCATGCGGCTGCAACTGGTCTATCCAGGCGTGGGCGCGCCGGTCCTGCCAGCTGAAGATGGGCGACAGCGGCTGACCCGTCACCCGGTCCCAGCAAATCACACTGGAGCGCTGGCTGGACAGTCCGGCGGCTACCACGTCCTGCCGGCGTGGCCCCAGCGCCAGCAATGCCTGCGTCGCGGCCAGGCGCACGGAGTTCACGATTTCGTCTCCATCCTGCTCCGCCCAGTCCACCTGTGGGTAAGCCATGGCGACGTTTGCCACGCCGCTGGAGAGCGTGCACCCGTGTTGATCAAACACCAGTGCCCGGCTCGCGTGCGTTCCCTGGTCAATGGCCAGGACCAGCGGGCTGCTCGCTGCACCGATCCGTTCGTCCATAACTTGCCTTTCTAGAGTCCGAGGGATTTCGCCGACAGTCCCAGCGCCAGCCCCAAGAGCTGTGTGTAGAGCAGCGTGCGAATGGACGGATCGATGGTGTCCGCCTGAATCGCCTGAGCGCCGTCGAAACGCAGATGGCAATGCGGGCAGGCGGTGCACATCACTTCGGCACCACTGGCCAGGGCATCGGCAATCTTGGCGCGCGTCATGTGCTCCGACAGCGCTGCGTTGGCCTCATGCAGCGGGTCGCCGCAGCAGTCGAGTTTGCGCGGCCAGTC
>CAIYMN010000002.1 GCA_903927295.1 uncultured beta proteobacterium
CCCGAAACTGATCAAGAGTTTTGTCCGGCGCACCGGCCGCACCACCACCGGACAGGCCAAGGCGCTGGCCGACATCGGGCCGCGTTTCATGCTGCCCTACCAGGCGAGCCTGGCCGACTGGCTTGACGCAGCGGCACCGCCCCTGATCCTTGAAATCGGTTTTGGCATGGGTGAAGCCACCGCGCACATTGCCGCCCTGATGCCACAGAAAAACTTTGTCTGTTGCGAAGTGCATGACCCCGGTGTCGGCGCCCTGCTCAAACGCATCGGCGAGCAGAGCCTCTCCAACATCCGGATCATCGCCCACGACGCCGTCGAGGTGATCGACCAGATGCTGCCGCTGCAATGCCTGGATGGCGTGCACATTTTCTTTCCTGACCCCTGGCACAAGAAGCGACACAACAAGCGGCGCCTGATCCAGGGCGAACTTGTCGCCAAGCTGGCAGCGCGTCTGAAGCCGGGCGGCTACCTGCATTGCGCCACTGACTGGCAGCCCTATGCCGAGCAGATTCTGCAGGTTCTGAGCGAGCAGCCGCTGCTCAGAAACACGGCCGCGCAGACGCACCCGGAACTCGCGGGATATGCTCCCAAGCCCTATTACCGGCCGCTCACCAAGTTCGAGAACCGCGGCATCAAGCTCGGGCACGGTGTTTGGGATGTCGTTTTTGAGCGCATCTAGCACGCGAGGTATTGTCATTGCGGGCCTGACCCGCAATCCAGTGGTGGTGCAGCACTGGATCCCGGATCGGAGTCCGGGATGACGAGGCACTTATTCACACCACCCCATCGCAATGGTGTTGGTCCCAGTTGCGTCGGATTGCCGCCCGGTTCATGGCCCACGATGCTGGACTTTTTTGCTGATCGCTTTCCGACAATTTCGCGCCAAGTCTGGCAGCAGCGCATGGAACAGGGACTGGTCCTCGATGAACACGGCTTGTCGATCACGCCGGGCCACTCGTATCAGGCGCACCAGCGGGCCTATTACTACCGCGCCGTTGCAGCCGAGCCTCGCATTCCGTTTGAAGAGGCCGTGTTGTACCAGGACGCGCATCTGGTCGTGGCCGACAAGCCGCATTTTCTGCCAGTGGTGCCGTCGGGCAACTATCTGGCCGAGACCCTGCTGCTGCGTCTGAGGCAAAAGCTTGGCTTGCCCAACCTGGTGCCAATCCACCGCATTGACCGCGACACGGCGGGCCTGGTCCTGTTTTCTGTGCAGCCCACCAGCCGAGCCGCGTACAGCGCCCTGTTTGCCGAGCGTCAAGTCAAGAAAACCTACCAGGCCATCGCGCCATGGCGAAGCGACCTGAACTTCCCGCTCACGCGCGAGAGCCGGATTGTCGAAGCGGGTCACTTCATGCTGCAGCACGAAGTCAGTGGTCAGACCAACGCCATCACGCACATTGATGTACTCGAAGTGCAAGGCGCGGTGGCGCGATACGTACTCAGCCCGGTCACCGGCAAGCGCCACCAGCTGCGCGTCCACATGGCAGTGTTAGGGATTCCGATCTTCGGGGACGGGCTCTATCCGACGCTGACACCCGAAGGCCAAATCGATTACCAGAGACCACTGCAATTGCTGGCCCGCTCGATTGAGTTCACCGATCCTTTAAGCGGTCAACTGAGACACTTTGAAAGCGGGCGGCGCTTGACATTGAATTCAGCGATCTGATGCCAAGGACGCCGCTTCAAGATCAGGCAGGTGGGGCGCTCAGCGCAGCGAGTTTTTGGGGTCAGAGCCGCTCGGTTACCCAGGCCATCACACTCGCCAGCGCCGCGTCGAGCTTGCCGGGTTCGGTACCGCCGGCCATCGCCATATCGGGCTTGCCGCCGCCCTTGCCACCCACTTGCGCGGCAATGAAGTTCACCAGTTCACCCGCCTTGACCTTGGCCACAGTGTCAGGTGTCACACCAGCAGCGATCTGGACCTTGCCGCCGTCCACCACTGCCAGCACGATCACGGCTGACTTGAGCTTGTCCTTGAGTTTGTCCATGGTGTCGCGCAGGGTCTTGACGTCGGCCCCATCCAGGCGCGCCACGAGCACCTTGACCCCCTTCACATCCACCGCCTGCGATAGCATTTCATCGCCCTGACTGGAAGCCAGTTTGCCCTTGAGTGCGGCGATTTCCTTTTCCAGTGATTTCACGTTGTCGAGCACGTGCGAGATGCGCTCCCTCAACTCCGCAACCGGCGCCTTGAGCGCACCGGCCGCCTGCGTTACCGTGCTCTCCAGTTCCTGCAGATAGACCAGTGCATTCTGTCCGGTCACAGCCTCAATGCGCCGCACGCCGGAGGCGACGCCACCCTCCGACACGACCTTGAACAAACCAATGTCGCCGCTGCGTGCCACATGCGTGCCACCGCAAAGTTCGCGGCTAGCGCCAATGTCCATCACGCGCACCGACTCGCCATACTTTTCGCCAAACAGCATCATGGCGCCGGTCTTCTGCGCCGACTCAATGTCCATGACCCGCGCCTGGGTGGCGCTGTTGGCCAGAATCTCGGCGTTGACGCGGACCTCGATCTCGCGAATCTCGGCGTCGCTTACGGGCGCGTTGTGGGCAAAGTCAAAACGGGTGCGCTCGGCATTCACGAGTGAACCCTTTTGCTGCACGTGGCTGCCCAGCACTTCGCGCAGCGCCTTGTGCATCAGGTGTGTCACGCTGTGGTTGCGCTGCGTCGCGCTGCGTCGCGCCGCATCCACGTGCGCAGTGACCGAGTCACCGACCTTGAGCGAGCCGCTGGTCAAGCGCCCGTGGTGGCCAAACACATCCGCCTTGATCTTTTGCGTATCCAGTACTTCAAACAGCGCACCGTCACAGAAGATGGCGCCCGCGTCACCCACCTGACCTCCGCTCTCGCTGTAAAAGGGCGTGCTTGCCAGCACCACCGCACCAGCCTGGCCGGCGGTCAGCGCAGAAACCTCAATACCATCGGCGTAGAGCGCCAACACCTTGCTGGCCTGGGTCAGACTTTCGTAACCGACGAAGTCGTTGCCGGCGCCGCTGTAGTCCAGCGCCTTGTCCTGTCTGAACTTGCCAGCAGCGCGGCCCTGCGCTTTCTGCTTTTCCATGGCGGCGTGAAAACCGGTCTCATCGACCTCGACACCACGTTCGCGGCAGACGTCTGCCGAGAGATCCAGCGGAAAACCAAAAGTGTCATGCAACTTGAAGGCCACCTCGCCCGGCAGTACCTTGACACCATCGGCCAGTGCCGCATCCAGAATCTGCATGCCGATTTCCAGCGTTTCGAAGAAACGCTCTTCTTCCTGCCGCAGCACATCAACGATGCGCGCGGACTGCGCCGCCAGACTCGGATAGGCCGCTCCCATCAAGGCTGCCAGATCGGGTACCAGTTTGTGGAAGAAAGGTGTCTTCTTTCCCAATTTATAGCCATGCCGGATGGCGCGCCGGATGATGCGGCGCTGCACGTAACCGCGCCCCTCATTGGACGGATTCACACCGTCACTGACCAGGAAGGCGGTGGCGCGGATATGGTCGGCAATGACACGCAGGCTGCTGTTACCCAGATCGCTGCAGCCGGTCTCGCGTGCGGCGGCCTTGATCAGCGCGGTAAAGATGTCGATCTCGTAATTGCTGTGCACGTGTTGCAGGATGGCGGCCAGTCGCTCCAGGCCCATGCCGGTATCGACACAGGGCGCCGGCAGCTTGACCAGGCTGCCGTCTGTTTGCATGTCGAACTGCATGAACACATGGTTCCAGATTTCAATGAAACGGTCGCCGTCTTCGCCCGGACTGCCCGGTGGTCCACCCGGGATGTGTTCGCCGTGATCGTAAAAAATCTCCGAACACGGTCCGCAGGGCCCCGTGTCGGCCATCATCCAGAAGTTGTCGGACGCGTATTTTTTGCCCTTGTTGTCACCGATGCGGATCACGCGCTCCGCAGGCATGCCGATCTCCTTGGTCCAGATGTCGTAGGCTTCCTGATCGTCGATGTAGACCGTAGCCAGCAGTTTTTCTGCAGGCAGGCCGTACACCTGCGTCAGCAGTTCCCAGCCCCACTTGAGCGAGTCGCGCTTGAAATAATCGCCAAAACTCCAGTTGCCCAGCATCTCGAAGAAAGTGTGATGGCGTGCCGTGTAGCCGACGTTTTCCAGATCGTTGTGCTTGCCACCTGCGCGCAGACAGGCCTGCACCGAGGCTGCACGCACGTAGGAGCGCTTGTCGGTTCCCAGAAATACGTCCTTGAACTGCACCATGCCCGAGTTCGTGAACATGAGGGTCGGATCGTTGCCGGGCACCAGCGGACTGGAGGCCACGACGGTGTGTCCCTTGGACTCGAAGAAGTCAAGAAATATCTTGCGGATATCGGCGACGGAGGCAAGAGCTACAGGTGAATTCATGAAAAGAGGGCTTGTGGTTGAGCGACGAATTTTAAGTCATCAGGTCGCCGCACGCTGGCTCTCAAGGAAGGCAAAGAGCGCTGCATCTTCGCAAAAGGCGACATTGAATCTGAGCCATGGACTGGACTCCAGTTCGGGACTGAACAGATGGCCAGGCCCCAGCAGGATGTCTTGTTCGGCGCCCTTGTAGGCCAGTTCGGCAGCGTTGGCTATGTCAGGATGCCTGGCCCAGAGAAAAATGCCCGCCTTCGGCTCCGAAAATATCACAAAGCCGATTTTCAGCAACCGTGAAGCAGCACCCTCATGCGCCTTGGCCAGACGTTCGCGAAGACCCTTGAGGTGCTTGCGCCAGCGCCCATCCGTCAGCGCGCCATACGCCATTCGCTCACTGAACTCGGATGAAGTGAGACCCGAGATCATCTTCAACTGCGCCAGGTCCTCCAGCAGGTCAGGATTCGCCGCCAGATAGCCGACCCGGATATTGGGCGAGATGGTCTTTGAAAAGCTGCTGATGTAGATGACGCGGCTGAGCTGATCAAGGCTGGCCAGTGATGGCCTGGGTTCGGGGTCAAGATCAGCGTATATGTCGTTTTCCACCACCAGGAAATCGTGTTTGTCAGCCAGTTGCATGACGCGATGCAAATGCGCCAGCTGCGCCACCGAACCGGTGGGGCTTTGCAGGCGTGGCTGCGTAAAAAAGACCTTTGGCTGGTGTTCAACAATCAGCCGTTCCAGCGCTGCCAGGTCGTAGCCGGCGACGGTTCGCGGCACACCAATCAGGCGCGCACCCAGAAACCGCAGCGAAAAAAGCAGGTTGGGGTAGCCTGGCTGATCCACCAGCACGGCGTCGCCCGGTCGCACGAGCCGACGCGCCACCAGGTCGATCGCCTGGCTGGATCCCTGTGTCAGCAGCACCTGCTCGGTGGTAACGGCAATTTCCTGTTCAGCCAGCAGATCACGCACCAGCTGGCGCAGCGGCGGATAGCCCTTGGGCTCACCATAGCCGCCGAGGTCGACCTGTTCGGTAGCCAGCGTGCGCAGACTGCGTCGGACACCCTCCTGAAACAGCCAGTCGCCTGGCAACCAACCGCAGCCCGGCTTCATGCGCAAGGCCCGATTCTCAAAAATCCGGCGCAGATACCACATCGAGTCAAAGCTGAAATTGGGTCCGTGCCCCGGCAACCCGGCGTCGAGCATTGGCCGCGGTTTGACAAAAAAGCCGGAATTCGGGCGAGACGCAAAGTAGCCCTGTGCCACCAGGCGGTCATAAGCGTCAACGACCGTAAAAACACTCACCGAGTGGGCATGGGCAAATTGCCGGATCGACGGCGCCTTGGAGCCGGGACGCATGGACCCGCTTTCGATGACCAGACGAAAGCCCTCCACGATCTGCAGAACCAAGGGGGTCGAACTTTGAAGGTTGAGTGAAAACAAGGAACAATGCCTAAGGGTTATTGTGTATAGGTCCCGCCTACTGCACAGTACACCCGAAAAATGATGTGAACTGTATATGGTAGCGCTTGCGTTCAGCCCCTATATTTGCGGCAGTTTCAAAACCGGCTCAACGAAATTTCCTGGAGTGCCATGCAACGCGATCTTCATTTGAAAAATGCTGCCCTGATGGCGCGACGCCAAGCCGCCCTCCCGCGGGGTGTGGGTCAAAGCCACGAAGTTTTCATCGCGCGAGGTGAAAACGCCGAAATCTGGGACGTCGAAGGCCGACGCTACATCGATTTCGCGGGTGGCATTGCGGTACTCAATACCGGGCACCGCCATCCGGCCATCATTGCTGCCGTCAAGGCACAACTCGATCTCTACACCCACACCTGCTTTCAGGTGCTGGCTTATGAACCCTACGTCGAACTGGCCGAGCGCATCAACGCGCTGGCCCCGGGTGACTTCGCGAAGAAAACCATGTTCATGACGACGGGCGCCGAGGCCATCGAAAACGCCATCAAGATTGCCCGTGCGTACACCAAGCGCAGCGCCATTGTCGCGTTCACCGGCAGTTTCCATGGCCGCACTTTGCTGACGCTGGGACTGACGGGCAAGGTAGCTCCTTACAAAACCGGATTCGGGCCTTTTCCGGCCGAGATATTTCACGCCCGGTTTCCCGACGCCCTGCATGGTGTCAGTGTCGCCGAATCGATCGCCTCGGTCGAAGCCATATTCAAGAACGATGTAGAAGCGAGTCGCGTCGCGGCGATCATCGTCGAGCCGGTGCAAGGCGAAGGCGGTTTCAATGTGGCTCCGCCGGAATTCCTGCAGCGCCTTCGCACGCTGTGCGACCAGCATGGGATCTTGCTTATCGCCGATGAAATCCAGACTGGCGCCGGACGCACCGGCACCTGGTTCGCGATGGAGCAGAGCGGTGTTGCGCCCGACATGATCACCATGGCCAAGTCCATGGCCGGCGGTTTTCCGATCTCGGCCGTGGTCGGACGTGCCGAGGTGATGGATGCACCGGCGCCGGGCGGTCTGGGTGGAACCTATGCAGGCAGTCCGATGTCATGCGCCGCCGCATTGGCGGTACTGGACGTGTTTGCGAAGGAAAATCTGCTGCAACGCAGCCGTCAGCTCGGTGCACGTTTGAGCGCCAGCCTGAAAGTCATGGCCGCCAAAAACCCCTGCATCGCCGAGGTGCGCGGTCTGGGTGCCATGGTGGCAATCGAACTGTGCCGGGACGGCGACCCCAAGCAGCCTGATGCCGACATGGCCAAGCGAGTGGCAGCCGAGGCAACGCGGCGCGGACTCATTCTGTTGACCTGCGGCACTTACGGCAACGTGATCCGCATCCTGGTGCCGCTGACCGCCAGCGACGCTGTGGTCGATGAAGGCCTGGCCATCATGGACGCGTGTCTGACCTCAATTCAGGCAGTTTGACTTCCCGCGCAGTCCCAATTTGGTTATGCTTGACCGCTTGAGCGGGCTGTTCCGACGCTCAAGCAAGCCCTGCCCTGCACTCCAAAATTATTCTGTTACGGCCCCATTCCATGAACATGACCGCATCTCCCCTCTCTTTGCTCAAAGACCCGAGCCTGCTCAAGACCGACGCGCTGATCAACGGCGAGTGGATCAAGGGCAGCCATCGCTTCGACATCATCGACCCGGCAACCGGGCAGAAACTGGCCGATATGGCCAACCTTGGGCCGGCCGAAGCGGAAATCGCCATCGCTGCCGCCAACGCCGCCTGGCCAGCCTGGCGCAACAAGACGGCCAAGGAACGCAGCATCATCCTGCGCAGGTGGTTTGATCTGCTGATGGCCAATCAGGATGATCTGGGGCGCATCATGACGGCTGAGCAGGGCAAGCCGCTGCCCGAAGCCAAAGGTGAAATCGCCTACGGTGCCAATTTTGTGGAGTGGTTTGCCGAAGAGGCCAAGCGCATCAACGGCGAGACCCTGCCCCAGTTCGACAACACGCGGCGCATCCTGGTACTGCGCCAACCGATCGGGGTCTGCGCTGCCATCACGCCCTGGAATTTCCCCAACGCCATGATCACGCGCAAGGTGGCGCCGGCCCTCGCCGCGGGCTGCCCGGTCGTCATCAAGCCGGCTGAGCTGACTCCGCTGAGCGCGCTTGCCGTTGCCGAACTGGCAATCCGTGCCGGCATTCCGGCAGGTGTGCTCAATATGCTGACCGCCGACGCCGACAACAGCATTGCCATCGGCAAAGTCCTGTGCGCCAGCGACGTGGTGCGCCACATCAGTTTCACCGGTTCAACCGAAGTTGGTCGCATCCTGATGGCGCAGTCCGCGCCGACGATCAAGAAGTTGTCACTCGAGCTTGGGGGCAACGCACCTTTCATCGTCTTTGAAGATGCCGACATCGACTCAGCCGTTGAGGGCGCATTTGCCAGCAAGTACCGCAATGCGGGCCAGACCTGTGTCTGCTCCAACCGCATCTATGTGCAGGAAGCGGTTTACGAGGAGTTCGTCACCAAGTTTGCCGCCAGGGTCGCCACGGCCAAGGTCGGCAATGGCTTTGAAGTTGGTGTGAATCAGGGCCCGCTGATCGAGGAAGCAGCCGTGCAGAAGGTGCAGCGCCATGTCGATGACGCGATCGCCAAAGGCGGTCGTGTGCTGGTCGGCGGCAAACGTCTGCCGGGTCTGTTCTTCGAGCCAACCGTGGTGGCCGACGCCAGCGCCGACATGCTGTGCGCCAAAGAGGAAACCTTTGGCCCGTTCGCGCCGGTCTTCAGGTTCAAGACCGAGCAGGAGGCGATAGCCGCTGCCAACAACACCGAGTTCGGTCTGGCGAGCTACTTTTACAGCCGGGATGTGGGGCGCATCTTCCGCGTCTGCGAAGCGCTGGAGTACGGCATGGTTGGCGTCAACGTCGGCATCATTGCGGCGGAGCATGTTCCTTTTGGCGGTGTCAAGCAATCGGGCCTGGGCCGTGAAGGCTCACACCACGGCATCGATGACTATGTAGAAATCAAATACGTCTGCATCGGCGATGTGCTGAACTAGGGTGCAGCTAACATGGATTGCCACGGCCTTCGGCCTCGCAATGACGAAGAAAACACAGGAACACTATGACGAGCCAATTTTCCAGCGCCGGACAGAGCGACGTCCGGCACCATCTGCATCCCTACACCCAGTTGCGCGACCACGAGCGCGATGGGCCGCTGGTGATCGTGCGCGGCGAAGGCGTGCAGGTTTTCGACGAGCATGGCAAAGCCTACATCGAGGGCATGGCCGGGCTCTGGTGCGCGTCGCTCGGCTTCTCCGAAAAGCGTCTGGCTGAAGCCGCCTTGCGCCAGATGAGCACCCTGCCCTACTACCACTCGTTCTCAGGCAAGGTGCCAGGGCCGGTGACCGAACTGGTGGAGGCCATGATCAAGTGGGCTCCGGTACCGATGGCGCGTGTGCTGTTTGCCAACTCGGGTTCCGAGTCCAACGACACGGCCTTCAAGCTGGTGCGCTACTACAACAACGCCAAGGGTCGGCCGCTGAAGAAGAAAATCATCGCGCGCAACAAGGGCTACCACGGCGTCACGGCTGCTGCCGCCTCGATGTCGGGTCTGGCCAGCATGCACCAGAATTTCGACCTGCCGCTGCCTGGCGTCGTGCGCGTCAGCTGCCCACACTTCTACCAGTTCAGTACGCCGGGCGAGACCGAAGCCCAGTTCGTGGATCGTCTGGCCCAGGAGCTGGAAGACACGATCCTGCGCGAAGGCCCCGACACGGTGGCCGCTTTCATTGCCGAGCCGGTGCAGGGCGCCGGCGGTGTCATCATTCC
>CAIYMN010000003.1 GCA_903927295.1 uncultured beta proteobacterium
GGCAAAGTTGATCAGCCCGATGATGCCGTACACCATGGTGTAGCCCAGCGCTACCAGGGCATACATGCTGCCCAACACCAGACCATTGATGATCTGCTGTATGAAGGTATCCATAAACTTCTCCGATTTTTGACCGGCGCCAGGAAATCAGCCTCTTTGCTGACGAGCGGCGCCGCCTTGTGAGCTCTACCAGTTCTTTAGCAATAAACCTGCCAGTTCAGCGATCACTGCTTTGACGCTGGCAGATGGGTGCACGCGATTGTAGCGAAGGGGTCGTGCTGCTTCGCCCCCTGCTGGCCTAGGTTTACCCTAAGTCTGACAGCGTTGCACGATGCAGCATTTGAGCGCCTGCTGTTAATATCTTTGCATGAGCGAACTCGCGCCCTACCCTTTCGCTGCACTGGCACGGCGCATGCTGCGCGAGTTCGACACGCGCAAGTCCATTTTCGATCTACCACAGCGCAGGTTTGTGCTTGGCGATGCAGAGCACGACCTGACAGTGCGCTTCCACGGCCACAACGCCGCAACGCCGTTTGGCCCGGCTGCCGGACCGAACACGCAGTTGGCGCAGAACATCGTGCTGTGCTGGCTCGGCGGTGGACGCGTGATGGAACTCAAGACGGTGCAGATCAATGACCGCCTGACCCTGCCACGCCCCTGCATCGATATGCAGACCGTCGGCTACAACGTTGAGTGGTCGCAGGAACTGACATTGGAGCAGTCGCTCGAAGAGTACGTCAAGGCGGCTATGCTGATCCGCATTTTGGAGGCCAGTGGCCGGCTGGCCATGGCGCCTGGCTTCGGGCGTACGGTATTCGACATGAGTGTGGGGTACGACCTGGCAGGCATTCGCAGCGAGCCCGTCCAAGCCTTTATTCGCGGCATGATGGACGCAACGCCTGTCGTCGAGCGGCTGCGGCGCGAGTTGCCGGCGGAACTGGGCACGCTGCGCGACCTGGACTTCCAGACCCGCTTGTCGGACACACTGACGCTCAGCACTTTCCATGGCTGTCCGCCAGACGAAATCGAGGCGATGGTGACACACCTGATGCAGGAACACCGACTGTCCTGCGTCGTCAAGCTCAATCCGACGCTACTCGGTGCGGTGCAGGCGCGCCGCTTGCTGCACGATACGCTGGGCTATGCCGAACTTTGCATCCCCGACAGCGCTTTTGAAAAGGACACTCGCTGGGATCAGGCGACCGCCTTCCTCGACCGTCTGGGCATCAGGGCGCAGTCGCTGGGCCTGCATCTTGGCGTCAAGTTTTCGAATACCTTGCTGGTGGAAAACCACAAGACCTTCTTCCCTGCCAGCGAGCGTGTCATGTACCTCTCGGGTCCACCGCTGCACGTGCTGGCGATGCACCTGGTGCGCGACTTGCGCCGCACATTCGGTGACCGCTTCCCGATTTCCTTCTCGGCCGGCATAGAGCGCGCCAACTTCCCCGATGCGGTTGCGCTGGGGCTGGTGCCAGTCACGGTCTGCACCGATCTGCTCAAGGCCGGCGGCTACTGGCGAGGCTTTGGTTATTTTGAGGAACTGGTCAAGCGCATGGACGCTGTCGGTGCCACAACAGTCGACGAATTTGTCCTGCGCGCTTATGGCGACACCGGAGCCGTCGACCTCAGCGCTGCCAAGCTCAGCAACACGGAAAAGTATGTGGAGAGCCTGGCTGCTGACGTGCGCTATCACGCGGCGAGCCACCAGGTGGGTCCGCGCAAGATCAACCGGCGTCTGGAATTTTTTGACTGCGTCACCTGCAACAAGTGCATCCCGGTCTGCCCGAACGACGCCAACTTCAGCGTGAGCGTGCCGTCCACACCTGCGCTACCGCTCAAGATGAAGCGCCAGATCGTCAACTTTGCCGACTTCTGTAACGACTGCGGCAACTGCGACGTGTTCTGTCTCGAAGATGGCGGCCCTTACATCCTGAAGCCCCGCCTGTTTGTGAACAGGGAGCGCTGGGAACAGGACGCGCCACGCGACGCCGTGCTGGTTGAGGCAGATGCCATCAGCGCGCGCTTTGACGGCGCCGTGCTGCGGGTCTCAGAGAATGATCCGGCCAGCGACGATCCGAAGGTACTGGCCCTGCGCGCTCTGCGCCACGCCCTGCTCGATCCGCTCGATGTGAATCACGTTGGTGAATTTTTGCGCAGTGGACCATCGACTGAGTGAGGGTCCGTCGGCGTCGCTTTGTCATTGCTTACAAACGACGAACCCGGTTTCGTCATTGCGAGCGAAGCGCGGCAATCCATGCAGTCCGAAGCCATGGATCGCCACGGCCTGCGGCCTCGCGATGACCCGGGATTGCTGCTGGTCTCGA
>CAIYMN010000004.1 GCA_903927295.1 uncultured beta proteobacterium
AGTTGCGCAGCCCAACCCAGTTTGCGCCCAGGGCGCTCATTCTTCAGGACCGACGGCTTCTGATTGGACTGCAGTTGGGCAAACATGTGCAAAGCGACCTTGCTGACCCGCAATCCGTGCTCCAGGTCGGTGCCGAATTTGCTCGCCAACCGTTGCACTGATCGGGGACGAACGTCTGCTTGATCGGAGCTGTTGCCGGCCAGGTTGAACAGAACGCCGTGGCGCAGACCGCCGTTGGCGAGCTGCATTTGATCGATCTGCAGCAGATCGAAAACGGCGCGCAGGATGCTCAAGCCACCGCCGATGATGGTTCGCCGGTCTTCTTTCAGGCCTGGCAGTCGAATGCGATCGGCGCTTTGGGCGCTGATCAGCTTTTCCTGTACCCAGTCAAGTCCAGCGCGGTCGACGGTACCGCCCGGCCAGCCGGCCGCCACCAGTACGTCACCGACAGCACCGACCGTTCCGGCTGAGCCGTAGGCCATATCCCAGTCGTCACGCCTGTACGCATTGAGGGCTTCGTCCAGCAAGGCCTTGGCTGCGATCTCGGCCATTTGAAAAGCATGTTTGGAGAACTGGTTGTCGGGAAAATAGCGCGCCGACCAGGCAATGCTGCCGACCCGATAGGACTCCATCAGCTTTGGCTTCAGGCCCTGCCCGAGAATCAGCTCGGTGGAGCGGCCTCCGATGTCAACCACCAGGCGTCGTTCGTTGCTCGGCGCCAGCGCATGGGCGACACCCTGGTAGATCAGACGCGCCTCTTCACGGCCCGAGATGACGTCAATCGGGAATCCGAGAACTTCGTCGGCTCTGAGCAGGAATTCGTCGCGGTTGCGCGCTTCACGCAAGGTCTGCGTGGCCACGGCACGCACTTCGGTACTGTCAAAACCAGCCAGACGTTCACCGAAACGGGCCAGACAGTCCCAGCCTCTCTGCATCGCTTCGGGAGTCAGATTGCGATCCTCATCGAGGCCGCTACCCTGACGCACGGTCTCCTTTAAATACTCGGTGCGGTAAAACTGGTCGTGTTCAATCCGACCAATTTCAAGGCGAAAGCTGTTGGATCCCAAATCCACAGCCGCCAGGCGTGTTCCATCTTGCATCAGCGATCTTTTCCTCTGTCTTGACGCTTAGCATAGCATCCGGATTCCCGCCGGCGGCCGACCCACGTCGGCCAGCCCACGCTCGTTTATTTGTGGGGCGGAATCAGGACGCTGTCGATGATGTGAATGACGCCGTTGGTCGCCGCAATATCGGCAGTCTGCACCATGGCCTGTTCAATCGTGACAAATTCGCCCGCTTTGGAAACGGCCACATGGGCGCCGTTCACAGTTTTGGGTGACGAGTTCTTGACTTCGGCTGCCATGAGCTTGCCCGGAAGTACATGGAATGTCAGGACATCCTTCAGTTTTTCCGGGTGCTTGGCGAGGTCGTCCATGGTCTTGGCGGGTACGGCCTTGAACGCATCATTGCTGGGGGCAAAAACGGTGAAGGGGCCAGCGCCTTGCAGCGTGGCAGTCAGACCCGCCTGGCCGATCAAACCGTTCAGGGTGCTCAGATTCGGGTTCTTGCTGATGCTGTCAGCCACCGACACCGGGGTAGGAACAGAAGCGCAACCAGCCAGTGCCAGGGCGACAAGGGAAAGACTTAGAACTCGGCGAGTGAACATGAGATTTTCTCCAGGTTAGTGATGGGGCTAGCGTACCGACTGTTCGTGACAACTTCGTGACTCTTCGATGACTTGGAATCTGCCTAACTGCCATGGAAGCAGTGCCTCCCCAAAGCATGAAAGAAGCTTGTCATTGCGGACTTGATCCGCAATCCATACCCCCGAATTCATGGATGCCGGGTCGTGGCCCGGTATGACAGCCAGTTCTTTCAAGTTAATAGACTTCGGGCACCACAATTTCCTGCGGCACGGGTTGACGCACGTAGTCTTCATGGCGCTCGCGTGGTGGCAGAACAATCGCCGGATGCTGTATTTCTCCGTAAGGGATCTGACCAAGCAGGTGATGGATGCAGTTGAGCCTGGCCTTCTTCTTGTCCACTGCCTGCACCACCCACCAGGGTGCTTCTGCAATGTGGGTGCGTTCCAGCATGACTTCCTTGGCCTTGGTGTACTCCTCCCAGCGGCGCCGAGACTCCATGTCCATGGGACTCAGCTTCCACTGTTTGAGCGGATCGTGAATGCGTCCCATAAAGCGGATGTGCTGTTCTTCGTCCGAGATGGAA
>CAIYMN010000005.1 GCA_903927295.1 uncultured beta proteobacterium
CACATCGTCGTCCTGCCAGACCTCATCGTCAACGGACAGATAGCCGGTGGCGCGACGCTCCAGCCCGGCTACGCAGCGCAGCAGCGTGGTCTTGCCGCAACCCGAGGGACCAAAAATGGATGTGACGCCACGACCTGGCAGGTCCAGATCGACCTTCAGAGCGAAGCCCGGATAGCTGTGTTGAAGGCGTGCCCGGATACTCATGGCCGGCGATTCCAACCGCGGCTGTAAAGTAACAGCAGCACGACGAACGAGAAGCACAGCATGCCACCGGCCAGCCAATGCGCGCTCTGGTATTCGAGTGCCTCGACGTGGTTGTAGATCGCCATCGACAGCACCTGGGTCTTGCCGGGAATGTTGCCGCCAATCATCAGCACCACACCAAACTCGCCCACCGTGTGCGCAAAGCCAAGTACCGCCGCTGTTATGAAGCCGGGTCGCGCCAGCGGCAGTGCGACCGTCAGAAAAGCATTCAGTGGTGAGGCACGCAGCGTGGCGGCGGCCTCCATCGGGCGTTCGCCCATGGCCGCAAAAGCCTGCTGGATCGGCTGCACCACGAAGGGCATCGAGTAGATGACCGAGGCCACGACCAGACCCGAGAAAGTAAAGGGCAGCAGGCCCAGACCGAGTTGCTGCGTCATTTTCCCTAGCGGTCCTTCCGGTCCCAGCAGCACCAGCAGATAAAAGCCGATGACCGCTGGCGGCAGCACAAGGGGCAGCGTGACGATGGCTCCGACCACGCTTTTCAGTCTGGAGGGGCTACGCGCCAGCCACCACGCAATCGGCGTTGCTATCAGCAGCAGCAGCACCGTTGTGACGAGGGCGAGTCTGGCTGTCAGCAGGACGGCGGTGAGGTCGGCGGCGGATGGCATCGTCGGTCTATGGCAAGTCGTAGCCGTAAGATTGGATCACGGCTTTGGCCTTGTTGCCTTGAAGAAACTTCATCAAGGCCTCGGCGGTCGGCTTGCCTTTGCCTTTTTCCAGAATCACGGCGTCCTGGCGAATCGGCTTGTAAAGCCCGGCTGGAACAAGCCAGGCAGAGCCTTCCATCTTTCCGTCCTTCAACACCTGGGACAGGGCCACGAAGCCAAACTGGGCATTGCCAGTGCTGATGAACTGGTAGGACTGGGTGATGTTCTCCGCCGTAACAACTTTGGGCGCCAGAACGTCGTACACGCCCAGAGCCTTCATGGCTTGCACTGCCGCTGCGCCGTAGGGGGAAAGCTTGGGGTCAGCCAGAGCGATATGCTCGAAGTCGCCTTTCTTCAAAACCTCGCCCGCCGCATCGACCACAGCCGGCTTGGCTGACCAGAGCACGAGTTTGCCCACAGCATAGGTGAACTGGGTGCCCGCGACAGCGGAGCTTTCCGACATCAACCGGGTTGGCGTTTCATCGTCTGCTGACAGCAACACTTCAAAGGGTGCGCCGTTCCTGATCTGGGCGTAAAACTTGCCCGTGGAACCAAACGCAGCATTGATCTTGTGGCCCGTATCCTTCTCAAACTCGGCGGCAATCTTCTTCATCGGCGCGGCGAAGTTGGCTGCCACCGCGACCGAAAGTTCGCTTGCGTGTAACTGGGACGTCACGCCAATCAGACAAGCCAGCAAAGCGCCAAACCGACGGGACTTCATGGTGGGTTAGCTGGCGCTGTGGTAACCCAGAATCGCCTTGGTTTCCAGAAACTCTTCCAGACCCCAGACGCCGAACTCGCGGCCATTGCCTGATTGCTTGTAGCCACCGAAGGGCGAGGCCGGGTCGACACCGGCACCGTTCAGGTGGATGTTGCCAGCGCGGATCTGGCGCGCAACCCGGCGTGCATGTTCTATGTCGCCCGACTGCACATAGCCGGACAAACCGTAGGGCGTGTCGTTGGCAATGCGGATCGCGTCGGCTTCATCGGTGTAGCCAATGATGCAAAGCACAGGTCCGAAAATTTCTTCACGGGCAATGGTCATCTGGTTGGTGACGTGCGAGAAGACGGTGGGCTTGACGAAGTAACCTGCTGTGAGGCCGTCTGGCAGACCCAGGCCGCCGCATTCGAGTTTGGCGCCCTCAGTGATGCCCTTCTGGATCAGCGCCTGGATCTTGTCCCACTGCAGTTTCGATACCACCGGCCCGGCTTTGGTGTCGGCCTGCGCCGGGTCGCCGACCTTGACTGACAGGGCGGCGCTGCGGGCAATGGCGGCTGCCTCATCCATGCGCGCCACGGGCACCAGCATGCGTGTCGGTGCGTTGCACGACTGGCCGCTGTTGGATGTGCAGGAGAAAATTCCAGCGGAAATTGCCTTGGGGAAGTCGGCGTCGCCCAGCACGATGTTGGCCGACTTGCCGCCGAGCTCCTGGCTGACGCGTTTCACGCTGGGTGCGGCGTTTTGCGCTACCAGCACACCGGCGCGGGTGGAACCGGTGATGGACACCATGTCGACTTCTGGGTGCGTCGAGAGGGCGGTGCCAACACCCGGACCGTCGCCGTTGACCAGGTTGAAGACGCCGGGCGGCACGCCGGCTTCGTGCATTACTTCAGCAAACAGCAGCGCGTTGAGCGGCGCCACTTCGCTGGGCTTGAGCACCATGGTGCAACCGGCTGCCAGCGCCGGGCCGACCTTGGCTGCGATCTGGTTGAGCGGCCAGTTCCAGGGCGTGATCAGGGCACAGACGCCAATGGCTTCGTGCACGATGTGGCTGCGCCCTACGTCTTTCTCCCACTCAAAGTACTTCAGCGCCTTCTGCGCCTGAATCAAATGACCCAGACCCGATGGCGCCTGCGCGGCAGTCGCCAGCGTGATGGGCGCGCCCATTTCCTGTGACACGATGCTGGCGATGTCGGGCATGCGCTTTTTGTAGACGGCGATGATTCGCTCCAGC
>CAIYMN010000006.1 GCA_903927295.1 uncultured beta proteobacterium
ATGCAGTGCAAGCGTATTGGCCGACGGGATGACCGGAGTGTCGGAGAGGGACTTTTTGACAGAAGTACCGCTGGTGCTGTCTGTCTCCCGCTTGCCGCAACGGCTCGATGACACCCCCGGTGCGGTGACTGTCCTGGACCGCGAGTTCATCCGCCTGTCCGGTGCGCGTGATGTGGCCGACCTGCTGCGCCTGGTGCCGGGTTTCCAGACCAGCATGTCGTTTGAGAGCATAGCGCCACAGGCGAGTTATCACGGTGGTTTCAGCAGTTATTCAAACCGCATTCAGGTTCTGGTTGACGGTCGCTCAGCCTACTCCGCCTATTTCATCGGCAGTGTCGAGCCCGGTCTGCAGTCGGTAGCGATCGATGACATCGAACGCATCGAAGTCCTGCGCGGATCCAATTCCGCGGCCTATGGTGCGCGTGCGTTTCTGGGGGTCATCAACATTGTCACGCGCGACCCCGCGGACACGCAAGGCACGCAGCTCGGTTTGAGCACGGGCAACAATGCGATTGGCGACGCCCGGGCCAGTGTCGGCTGGAGCGCCGACAAGGCCAATTTCCGTCTTGCACTGGATCGCCGGTCGGATGCCGGACTGGCAGGTTCGAATGGCGCAAACCGGATTGACCGATTGAATTTTCGTGCCGGTCTGCGCCCGGCCAACGGCGACGATCTTGAGTTGCGTCTGGGCACCATGACGCTCAACGCAGGAAAGGGTGATCCGAACCAGGTTGACAATCTGGCGCGCGATACGCGCTACGGTTCAAGCTATTTGCAGTTCGATTGGCGGCGCAGTCTCGATCAGGATCAGGATCTGGCGCTGAGTTATTCGCACGGTGACGAAACATACCGCGACGCATTTCCGTATTCATTGCAGGCGCTGGGCATCAACGACAGCATTGCCATAGACGCCAGCGGTGCCTCCAGGAGCGACGCCTTGACCTTGCAGCATACATGGCGCAGGGGCTTGCAATTGCGCATGGTGTGGGGTGCCGAATTGCGCCGCGAACAAGTGGTCTCGAAGCCCATTTACAACACGGATGACGCCTTGGTGACCAATTTTGCCCGCCTGTTTGGCAATCTGGAATGGCGACCCGAGAAGGAACTGGTTCTGAACGCGGGGGCCATGGCCGAACATAGCAGCACCGGTGGCAGCAGCCTGGCGCCGCGCCTGATGCTGAACTGGCATCTCGCGGACGGACAAACCCTCCGTGTCGGGGCTTCCCGGGCCTATCGCCCACCCAGCACCTACGAGCAGTTTGCGGATGTTCGTTACAGCTGGAATGGTCATTTGCTGGAAGTCGCGACGCTGGCCAGTGGGAAGGTACAGCCCGAAAGCGTGTTCTCCAGGGAAGTGGGTTACCTGGGCGTCTTGCCGCAACTGGGGCTGAATCTGGATGTGCGAGCCTTTCACGAGCGCATTGACGGATTTATCACCCAAATCAATAGCACCCGGCCCAAAGATTATGCGAACACCGAGAATTTTTCCATTCACGGTCTGGAATACCAGTTGAAGTGGCAGCCCTGGAATGGCACGCGCATCATGTTCAATCAGGCTTATCTGAACTTCTCGCTGATCGATCACGGTATTGAGAACGGTCTTGCAGTTGACTACGGCAACGCCCTGCCTGCACCCAGGCTGGCCAGTACCTTGACCTGGTTTCAGAAGTTGCCAGGCAACCTGGATCTGAGCATCATGCACCAGGACAGCGGCACCATGACGCCGCAAAGAACCGGGCACGACCATCAGGCTGCGATGACGCGCACCGACCTGCGTCTGGCAGCGCCGCTGCGCCTTGGCGCGCAGCGTGCTGAACTGGCACTGGTCGTGCAGAACCTGGGCTCGCCCTATATGGACGCAGACCCGGCCTATGCCTTTCAGCGGCGCATCTTTGTGACGATAAGGCTGGACCAGTAGAGTGACGTGATCAGCATGCTGCTTCGATTGCGCAATCTATTCGCTGGTGTGTGGTTGACCTTCATGGTCGCCATGGGCGCGCATGCGCAGTCGGCAGTGGTGATCGTCAGCAGCGATGATGGTGCTGCCTACGGCGCGGCGGCACAGGCGCTGGTCCAGGAGCTCGAACGCGGTGGCATTTCACGTTACTCGATTCTGCGGATGAAAGCCAGCGAGTGGCGGGATGCGCGACCACAGCCGCCGCGCCTGTACGTCACGCTGGGTACCGAGGCCGCTGATCTGCTGGCGAGATTGGTGCCGGGGGCGCCGGTGCTGTGCGCGCTGCTGCCGCGCAACAGTTTTGAGGCCATCTTGTTGCACACCGGCCGCAAAGTTTCATCGCAGTTTTCTGCACTCTTTCTGGATCAACCGGCGCAGCGGCAGTTTCAACTGATCCGTCTTGCTTTTCCCGCAGCCCGACGCGTCGGCGTGTTGTGGGGGCCGGACGCCGCGAAAGACGGCGGCGACTGGCGCACCCAGGCGCAGGCCGCAGGGTTCCAATTGGTCGACGCAGAGGTAGGCAAGCAGGAACTTCTCTTTCCAGCACTGAAGCAGGTTCTTGATGGCACCGACCTGTTGTTGGCAGTGCCCAGTCCACAGGTCTACAACAGCCACACGATTCAAAATATCCTGCTGACGTCGTTTCGTGCCAATGTTCCCATGATGGCCTTTTCTCCGGCCTATGTACGTGCCGGGGCATTGCTTGCCGTGTACGTGACACCGAGTCAGGTTGGAGTACAGGCGGCGCAACTAGCGCGTGCTGTTCTGGAAGGAAAGACCTTGCCTGCGTCCGGTGTCTATTCCAATGACTTCCACATTTCAGTCAATGAGCACGTGGCGCATTCGCTCGATCTGGCACTGGACGAACAGGATTTGAGCCGGCGCCTGCGACAACGCGAGGCTCTGCCATGATCGTTCGTGGCATCCGCAACCGGATGCTGACGGCGGCCATGCTGCCGGTAGGTTTTGTCGTTTTGCTCTTGATTGCTGCATTTCTGTTCATTGGTCGGGGCGACAACGAAGAGACGCATGGGCAGAGAGCGCGCTCGCTGGCACGGCAACTCGCCGCGTCCAGCGAATACGGCTTGTTCTCCGGCAACGTTACTCACTTGCAGGGGCTGGCGCGTGCGGTGATGCGTGAACCGGTGTTGCGCTCGGTGGTGATTGTGAATTCCAGAGGTGAGGTCATGGCCAGCGCGGGTCAGGTCGGCTACAAGATGCCGGCGCATCTGAGCCCCGCGGAGGCGCTCGAGCAGGACCCGAGGCGAGGGACCGATTTGTTGCTGCAGCCTATCGTGGTTGAACAGCTGGCGCTCAATGACCTGTTTGAGGGTCGGACCAGCACACCTTTGGTCCAGGCGCAGGTTCTGGGTCACGTGCTGCTTGAAGTGAGCAACGAAAGGTTGCATCAGCGCCAGCGTGAATTGCTGCTGCTGAGCGTGGCACTGGGACTGGCGGGTCTGCTGCTGGGCGGTCTGCTGGCGCTGCGGCTCGGGCAGCGTGTGATTCAACCGGTGGCGCGTGTCTCCCGACTTATCGAGCGTATTGGACGCGGCGAGTTCGCGGCGCGCGCAGAGTTGATCGCAGATGATCCCATGCGGGATTTGCAGCAGGCACTCAACCGGATGGCAGAAAGTCTTGAATCCGGGCGCGATGAAATGGAGCGCCGCATAGCGCAAGCGACGCAGGAACTGCGCGAGAGGAAGGAGGAAGCGGAACTGGCGACCCTGGCCAAATCGCGTTTTCTTGCGGCCGCCAGTCATGATTTGAGACAGCCGACCCACGCGTTGGGCTTGTTCGTGGCACGCTTGGGACAGTTGACGCATGATGCCTACGCCAGGGACCTGATCGCCAACATGGACCGCGCCGTCCAGGCGATGCGCGATCTGCTGGATGCGTTGCTTGACATCTCGCGGCTCGACGCCGGCACCATTCCAATCCATGTGCACGCCTTTGCACTCAGCGACGTCTTTGACCAACTCAAGACGGAACTGACCCTGGCTGCTGCGGATAGAGGCCTGAGTCTGCGTGTACGGCCATGCCAGGCATGGCTCATGAGTGACCCGGTCCAGATTCATCGCATTTTGCTGAACCTGCTGAACAACTCGATGCGCTATACAAATGAAGGTGCCGTGCTGTTGGCCTGCCGCTTGAAGGACGGCGGCAAGCGTGCCTGGATTGAGGTTTGGGACACCGGTATAGGCATTGCCCCGGAGCATCAGGCGGCAGTCTTCAAGGAGTTCTACCAGGTTGACAATCTGTCACGGGAACGCGGCAAGGGCCTGGGCCTGGGACTCAACATTGTGCAGCGGACGGCCCAATTGCTTGGACACCGGCTTGAGCTCTGGTCATGCCCGGGCAAGGGCAGTCGCTTCAGGATCGAAGTTCCGTTGACTGTGCCTGGCGCAACCATGGATAGGCGCGGGACCGTGCGCAAAGAGTCACCCGATGACCTGGCAGGGCTACTGGTGCACGTTATTGAAGACGATGGTCTGGCGCGGGCCGCCCTTGTGAACCTGCTGCTGTCGTGGGGAGTGAGGGTGGCTCAATCGTCCAGTCTGGCTCTGGCGCTGGATCAGGTTCAGCAAGGCTTGCAGAGTGATCTGATCATCAGCGACTATCGTCTGCCTGACAATCAAAACGGAATTGAGGCCGTGCGTCTGTTGCGCCTGGCGGCGCAGAAAGAAATCCCGGCCTGCCTGATCAGCGGCAATACCGATCCGGAACTGATGCAGGCGGCCCGACAAGCGGGTTTGACCTTGATGCACAAGCCGGTGCGACCGGCCAAGCTGCGCAGTCTGATGGGGCGTCTTGCCAAGCGTGCCTAAATCGTCGACGCAGGCCTGCTGTAACCGTGCTCGGCGGCGGCCAGAACCGCCTGAACCCGGGTCTGCACGCCGAAGGCATGCAGCACAGCCGAGACATGGTTCTTGACGGTTTCGTCGGACAGATCGAGGGCGACGCTGATTTCCTTGTTGGAGCGACCATCGAGCAGCAGATTGAGTACCTCATGTTGGCGAGATGTGAGTCGTGGAGCGCCCGACGCGTTGAGTTCGCCCAGCGCAGTGTCAGCCTCGAGGAACTCGGCAGGCACATAGATCTGGCCCGCCAGCACTGAGTTGAGGATTGTCAACAACTCGCTGCTGAGACTGGCTTTGGCGATGAAGCCAACGGCGCCCAAAGCCATCACCTGGCGCACCATGCGCCGATCCACCGAGCCCGAAATCATGACCACCGGCAGTTCCGGATGATTTTGGCCAAAGAGGGCAAGCGCCTCCAGTCCATTCATGCCGGGGAGTTGGTAGTCGAGCAGGACCAGGTCCAGATCAGGGTGCAGGGCCGCGAGTTCAAATGCGCGCTCGCACTGACCTGCTTCCAGAATCTCGACCTGTTCGTCCAGACCCTTGAGTACGTGGCGCAAGCCCTCACGCACCAGCGCATGATCGTCGACGACAAGAATTTTCAACATTTAGAATGAATCATGTTCGTTCATCTGCGTTTACACACCGAATATTCTGTTGTTGATGGCACCAACCGTATTGATGATATCGTCAAATGCGCTGCTGCTGACGGTCAAGGTGCCCTTGCCATCACCGATTTGGGCAACCTGTTTGGGGCCATCAAGTTTTACCGGCAAGCGCGCAAGCGCGGTGTCAAACCCCTGATTGGCGCTGAAATCTTCCTCGACACTGGGACAGTTGACACCGGCGCGCCGTCGCGCTTGCTGCTGATCGTACAGAACCATCAGGGTTATCTGAACTTGTCCGAATTGCTGGCGCGCGCCTGGACGCGCAATGTGCAGCGCGGACAGGCACTGGTCAAACTCGATTGGCTGGACGAACTGGGTGAAGGACTGATTGCGCTTTCGGGCGCCCAGGCCGGGCCGGTTGGACAGGCGCTGCTGTTGGGTGACGAGGCTCGCGCTGCCGACGTCGCCCTTCGCCTGGGCGGTGTTTTTCCGCATCGCTTTTATCTGGAGTTGCAGCGTGCCGGTCGCGCCGATGATGAAGCTCACGTGGTCGCGACGGTTCAATTGGCAGCCCGCATAGGCTTGCCGGTGGTGGCGACGCACCCGGTGCAGTTCACCGGCCCGGACGATTTTGAGGCACACGAGGCCAGGGTTTGCATCGCCGAAGGTGAAATCCTTGGTGACCAGCGCCGCATCAGGCGGTTCACAAGGGAACAGTACTTCAAGTCGGCGGCGCAGATGCAGGCGCTGTTTGCTGATCTGCCTTCGGCGCTGGACAACAGCCTGCAGATTGCGCGGCGCTGCAATCTGACGCTGGTCCTTGACAAGCCGCAGTTGCCCGACTTCCCGATACCTGAAGTCGATGGCCAGCGCATGACGCCAGAAGAGTACTTTCGTCATGCCTCTCATCTCGGGCTGAACGAAAGACTGCTGCGCCGCTACCCGATCGAGGCGGAGCGTGCCAGTGTGCGCCCGCGCTACGACGAACGCCTGGAATTTGAAATCAACACGATCCTGAAGATGGGCTTCCCAGGCTACTTTCTGATCGTTGGCGATTTCATCAACTGGGCCAAGAAGAACGGTTGTCCGGTGGGACCCGGGCGTGGCTCGGGTGCTGGCTCGCTGGTGGCGTATTCACTCAAGATTACCGATCTGGACCCGCTGCAGTACAACCTGCTGTTTGAGCGCTTCCTCAATCCGGAGCGGGTTTCGATGCCCGACTTTGATATTGACTTTTGCCAAAGCAACCGGGACCGCGTCATTGACTACGTGAAGGAGAAATACGGCAAGAACGCGGTCAGCCAGATCGTCACCTTTGGCACCATGGCGGCGCGCGCAGTGGTACGCGATGTCGGGCGTGTGCTGGACATGAGCTACACCTTCTGCGACGGCATCAGCAAGCTGATTCCGAACAAGCCCGGCGTCAGCGTCAGTCTGCAATTGCCACCACCAGGTCGCAAGAGCGACGACAAGACGGTTTACGCAGTCGAGGCAGAACCGGTGTTGGCCGAGCGTGAAAGCAGGGAAGAGGACGTCAGGATTTTGCTGGAACTGGCGCGCAAACTCGAAGGCCTGACGCGCAACGTCGGCATGCATGCCGGCGGTGTCCTGATCGCGCCGGGCAAGTTGACCGATTTTTGTCCGCTGTACCAGCAACCCGGCAGCGAATCGGCGGTGAGCCAGTTTGACAAATACGATGTGGAAGCCATTGGCCTGGTGAAGTTCGATTTCCTGGGGCTGGCGACGCTGACCATTCTGGAGATTGCCAAAGATCTGATTGTGGCCCGGCACAAGGGTTGTGAAGCCTTTTCCTATGAAGATTTGCCGCTGGACGACGCAGCGGTGTACCAGCTCTTTGCCGAAGGCCGGACCGAGGCCGTATTCCAGTTTGAAAGTCGTGGCATGCAGGGGATGCTGCGTGACGCCCGGCCAACGCGGCTGGAAGACCTGATTGCCATGAATGCGCTGTATCGACCCGGGCCGATGGACCTGATACCGACTTACATCGCGCGCAAGTTGGGGCGCGAGCCGGTTGAGTACCCGGATCCCCGCGTCGAAGGCATCCTGAGTGAAACCTATGGGGTCATGGTGTACCAGGAGCAGGTGATGCAGATGGCGCAGATCCTGGGGGGCTATTCACTTGGCGGCGCCGATATGTTGCGGCGAGCCATGGGCAAGAAGAATGCCGAGGAGATGGCCAGACACCGGCAGATATTCCGGGATGGCGCCGCCCGCAATGATCTGAGTCAGGAAAAAGCCGACGAAGTTTTCAATCACATGGAAAAGTTCGCCGGCTATGGTTTCAACAAGTCCCATTCAGCAGCCTATGCCTTGCTGGCTTATCACACGGCATGGCTGAAGGTCCATTACACGGCCGAGTTCTTCTGCGCCAACATGACCGTCGAAATGGATGACACCGACAAGCTCAAGGTCCTGTATGAGGACGCCTTGAAGATGGGCTTGACTTTTGAAGCGCCCGATGTAAACCGGGGTGTTGCGCGCTTTGAGCCGATTTCCGACAAGATGATTCGCTACGGGCTGAGTGCCATCAAGGGCTCAGGCGCGCAGGCGATAGAGGCGATTGTGCTTGCGCGCGAGGGCCGTGGTGCCGGGCCGTCGGGCTCTGAAGTGGGACCTTTCCGCAGCCTCTTTGATTTTTGCGTTCGGGTTGATCGCAACCGCATCAACAAGCGCACGGTGGAGGCGCTGATCAAGGCGGGTGCCTTTGATGCGATCCAGCGCAACCGCGCCAGCCTGCTGGCGTCCCTGGACTGTGCTTTCGATTTTGCCGCGGCAACACTGGCGAATGCCAATCAGGGTGGTCTGTTCGACATGGGGGGCGACGATGATCATGGCTCCAGCACGCAGGAGCCTGCGCTGGCACAGGCCACACCCTGGGGTGTACGTGAGCGCCTGATGCTGGAGAAGTCGGCGATTGGTTTCTATCTGTCGGGCCATCTATTTGATGAAGTGGCCACCGAGGTGCGGCGCTTTGTCAAGCGCCGGATTGAAGAACTGCTGGATGCGCGCGAGCCGCAGCTTTTGGCGGGCATTGTGACGGATTTTCGTGTCATCAATGGCCAGCGCGGCAAACTTGCCTTGTTCAAACTTGATGACAAATCAGGTGTGATCGAGGCGCGTGCAGACGAGGCCTTGATCAATGCGAACCGCAACCTTCTGAAGGACGATGAACTGATCATTGTCATGGGCAAATTGCAGCCGGACCGTTTTTCGGGCGGCATGCAACTTACCGTGACGCAGATCTGGGATCTGGAGCAGGCGCGTTGCCGCTTTGGCAAGTTCCTGCGTGTCAAGGTCAATGGCAAGGCACCCGATGTGGCAGGGCTGATCCGCGACTACCCGGCGCAGCTCGAAGTCTCGGAACTGGGGGAACTGGTTCGCGGTCTGGCAGTACGGCTGCTGGTGTCGAGTCAGGACCAGGAGGGCCAGGCATGCGCAGAACTTCAGTTGGGCGAGCGCTTCAAATTCTTTCCCAGCGACGCGGCCCTGGCTGGCTGGCGTGCCCAGGCCGACCAGGGCAAGGCAGAGATCGTTTTTGACTAATCTTTGGGTCTGAAGCCGATCGTCAACAGGGACGGCACCGCACCGTCGGTGTCAGGTGGCAGTTTTTCAGTCTTGTCGATAGCTTTCAGCACCGCTTCGTCCCAGCTCTTGATACCGCTTGACTGGGTCAGTTTGCGGCTCAGGATGCTGCCGTTGGGCGCCAGTCGCACGTCGACTTCGGCGACCGGATTGCCTGCAACATCTTCGGTGAACACGATGTTGGGCTTGATGCGGGCACTGATGCGCCCGGCGTAACTGCCCGAAGGTCCGGAGGATTTCAACGCTGTGCCCCTGGCATCGGGCGCGCCGCTGGCACCGGCGAGGCCGGCGATGCGCTTGAGGTTGTCGCTGCGCTGGGCTTCGATTTTTTGCGCCTCCTGCTTCGCCAGCAGGGCCTGTTTGCGCTGCTTTTCCAACTCGACCTTCTTGCGCTCTCTGTCTTCAGCCGCCTGACGCTCTTTTTGCTGTTTTTCCTGCAAACGCTTCTTCTCCAACTGTTCCTTTTCCTTCTGCTTCTTCAAGCGCAGCTTTTCCTGTTCGATGGCAATATCGACCTTGGCCAGCTCGACCTGTACAGGAGCTGGTTCGGCAAGCGGCGCAGGCAATGGTTCGACTGCTGGCGGCAGCGGTACGTCAACCCGTGCGGGGGCTGCTTCCTGCGGCAGCGCCGACCACAGCTCTGCTTCGACACTGAGCGTTGCCACCTCACGCCTCCAGTGCACGCCCCAGGTCAGCGCCGCAAGCAGAAAGGCATGCGCCAGCAAGGCCAGTGCCAGTGCGCGCAGCAGGCCAGGCGCGGGTGGCGGTTTGAACTCAAGGCGATCGGTAGCTGCCAGCATGCGGCGTACTAGTTGACAAGCTGTACCGACAGGCCAATGCGGGCGATGCCGGCGCGCTGCAGCGTGTCCATGAGCTTGACGACGGATTCGTACTTGATGTTCCTGTCAGCACTGATGACGACCGCTGAATTGCTGGTGCCGGCCTGTGCCTGCCGGAGTGCAGCAACGATGTCTGTCAGACCCATCGTGCTCGACTTGTCCTTCAGTTTGAGTTCCAGCGCTTCATTCTTGCCGATCACAATCTGAATCACCTGATCCGGCTGCTTGGCCGCTTTGCCGACACTGGGCAGGTCAATCATGCTCGGCGTGATGAGTGGCGCGGTCACCATGAAGATGATCAGCAGCACCAGCATCACATCGATGAAGGGCACCATATTGATTTCGTTGATGGTGCGCCGACCACGTCCGCGACTGACCAGGGATGGCATGTTCAGCTCCTCCTATTGGCCTGAGGCCGACTGCGCGCCAACGTTGCGCTGCAGAATGTTGGAAAACTCCTCGATAAAGGTCTCGAGTTTGATGGCGATGCGGTCGATGTCACGCGCAAAACGGTTGTAGGCAACCACCGCCGGTATCGCGGCAAAGAGGCCAATGGCGGTAGACACCAGGGCCTCGGCAATGCCAGGTGCCACGGTGGCCAGAGTCACTTGCTGCAAGGAGGCCAGTCCGGTGAAGGAATGCATGATGCCCCAGACCGTGCCAAACAAGCCGACGTAGGGCGAGACCGAGCCGACCGATGCCAGAAACGACAGGTGTGTCTCGATGACGTCCATTTCGCGCTGGAAGCTCGCCCGCATGGCTCGCCGCGCACCGTCCATCAGGGTGTTGGTGTCGGCAATGCGCTTTTCGCGCAGCTTCTGGTACTCGCGCATGCCGCTGGCAAAAATGCGCTCCATCGGACCAGAATTGCGGGCATTTTTGGCGGCCGCAGAGAACAGGTCATTGAGGCTGGTGCCAGACCAGAATTCGCGTTCAAAAAGGTCGTTCAGCGACTTGACCCCGTGCAGGGCAAACAGCTTGCGAAAGATGGCCGCCCAGCTCGATACCGAGATCAGCATCAGCAAAAGCATCACAAGTTGCACTACCAGACTGGCATTGAGCACGAGGTGAAGAATGGACAGGTCTTGGTTCATTTCAGTATTTCCAGAAGGGTTGCCGGCATGCGCGCCGGCTTGTAGCTCAGCGCATCGACCCAGCCGATGCGGATGCTGGCTTCACATAGCAGGATGTTTTCAGAGCCGGTTTTGCGCCAGGCCTGCTGCTGCATCGTTATCGAGGCGCGTCCGAGTTCCAGCGGCCAGGTTATCAGCTGCAGTTCATCATCAAGTCGCGCGACCTGCAGGTAGCGCAGCCGTGCTTCACTGACCACAAACATGCCGCCGCTACGCTGGCGCAGCGTGCTCTGCTCCAGCCCCAGGGAGCGCAGCCACTCGGTGCGCGCGCGTTCAAAAAACCTGAGGTAGTTGGCGTAGAAGACGATGCCTCCGGCGTCCGTGTCCTCCCAGTAGATCCGCACCGGCCAGCAAGACTTCGTCGTGTCTGGGCTTGCCTGGTTCATGCCTGAGACCATCCGTTCATTGGCGCGCCTGGAGCCGGTCGGAACCTACCTCGCTTGCACGCAGACGTGGTGCCAACTCGTTGAGTACTGCGTTGACATACTTATAGCCGTCGGTGCCACCGAATTCCTTGGCCAGTTCTATGCATTCATTGAGGATCACGCGCCACGGTACATCCAGGCAATGCTTCAATTCGAATGCGCCAATCCAGAGAACGCTGTGCTCGATCGGCGAAATTTCATCCAGCTTGCGATCCAGCAGGGGCATGATCAGAGCGTCAAGATCTGCCATTTCATCACTACAGCCGTACAGCAGCACTGAAAAGTGCGCTGCGTCTGATTTTGAAAAACCGGCCAGCTCGCGCGTGAAGGCGTCAATCTCGCTGACAGCGTTTCGGCCGACCAGTTTCTGGTACAGCGCCTGTAGCGCAAATTCGCGGGCACGGCTGCGCTCGGACTTGGCCTTGGCCTTGCGCACGCCGGTAGCCGTCAGGCCAGTCTTGCTCTGGCGCGGTGGACGCTTGGCTGCCGCTGTGCTTTGGGGATCAGACATCAAATTTCTTCCAGCAGATTGGCCATTTCAACGGCGACACGGGCGGCGTCGCGCCCTTTTTCGGTTTGCCTGGCGAGCGCCTGCTCCAGGTTCTCTGTGGTCAGGATCGCGTTGGCGATCGGCAACTGGTAGTCCAGTGCGACGCGGCTCACGCCCGCGCCTGATTCGTTGGCCACCAGCTCAAAGTGATAGGTTTCGCCGCGGATGATGCAGCCCAGCGCTATCAGCGCGTCGTATTTCAATTTCTCGGCCAGTGCCATCAGGGCGACCGGCACTTCCAGCGCGCCCGGCACCTGTACCAGGTCGATATTTCTTTCGGCCACGCCAAGCGCCATCAGTTCGGCCTTGCAGGCGTGAGCCAGCTCGTTGGTGATGGCTTCGTTGAAGCGTGCCTGCACCATGCCAATTGTCAGTTTTTTGCCGTTCAAGCGGCTGTCGGTGGAAGCGGGGCTTCCTTTGTCTGCGCCAAACATGGTCTTGTTCCTACTTTGTAATGTAGCCGACGATTTCCAGTCCGTAACCGGTCATGCTTGGCATGCGCCGCGGATTGCCCATCAGCTTCATCTTGTGGACGCCGCATTCGCGCAGGATCTGCGCGCCCATGCCATAGCTGCGCAGGTCCAGACGCTCACGCTCGGGGCCGTGACTGGATTTGGCAGTTCCTTCAAACTGCGCCAGCAACTGCTCGGCGCTCTCGCCGCAGTTCAGCAGTACGACCACGCCCCGACCCTCGGCCGAGATGCGCGCCAGGCTGGCATCCAGACTCCAGGAGTGCATGGCACGACCCGTCTCCAGGGCGTCCAGGACCGACATCGGTTCGTGCACGCGAGCTGCCACGGTATCGCCCGAACTCCACTGCCCTTTGACCAGCGCCAGATGCACGCCGTGGGTGATCTTGTCCTGGAAAGCGTGCGCAGTGAATTCACCGAACGTTGTGTTGAGCGTGCGCGAACCCATCTTCTTGACCAGTGATTCGACGCGGCTGCGGTGCTCAATCAGATCGGCAATGGTGCCAATCTTCAAACCGTGCTGCGCCGCAAACAACTGCAGATCGGGCAGCCGGGCCATGGTGCCGTCGTCCTTCATGATTTCACAGATCACTGCCGCGGGACTGCAGCCGGCCATGGTTGCCAGATCGCAGCCCGCCTCGGTGTGGCCGGCGCGCATCAGGACACCGCCGTCAACTGCTTGCAGGGGAAAGATGTGGCCGGGCTGAACCAGGTCCTCTGGCATCGCATTTCTGGCCACCGCCGCCTGCACCGTGCGTGAGCGGTCGGCGGCCGAGATACCCGTCGTTACGCCCTCGGCAGCCTCGATCGACACGGTAAAGGCAGTCGCTTTCTTGTCGCCGTTGCGCAAGGTCATGGGCGGCAACTCGAGCCGCTCGCAGTGTGCGCGGCTCAGCGTCAGGCAAATCAGGCCGCGTCCAAAACGGGCCATGAAATTGATGGCCTCAGGCGTCACGTGATCTGCCGCGAGCAGCAGGTCGCCCTCGTTTTCGCGGTCTTCCTCATCGACCAGAATCACCATGCGTCCGGCGCGCAGGTCGGCTACGATGTCTTCAACCGGGGAGATGGCAACAGGAGAAAGGGCGCTCATGCAAAGTCTTTCAGGAAACAGTAGGGGAGGACGAAGCGATCTCTGGCTGGAGCATGCGCTCGACATATCGGGCGATCAAATCGATTTCGAGATTCACAGCCGAGTCGACGCCAAGATGGCCCAACGCCGTGTTCTGTATCGTGTGCGGGATCAGGTTGATATGGAACTCGCAACCATCCTGCAAGTCCGCAACGCGGTTGACGGTGAGGCTGACGCCGTTGACGGTGATGGAGCCTTTGTACGCCAGGTATTTCGCCAGAGCGGCCGCTGCCACGATGCGCAGTTCCCAGCTTTCGCCCAGCTGCGCAAAATGGCTGACCCGGCCGATGCCGTCGACATGGCCAGAAACCAGATGGCCTCCGAGCCGGTCGTTCGCGCGCAAGGCCTTTTCCAGATTGATGGGCCCGGTCTGATCGAGCGCCGCGGTCTTGCTCAGCGATTCGGCCGAGATGTCGATGCCGAACTCGGCGCCGGCAGCGTCCAGTTTGGTGACGGTCATGCAGGCCCCATTAAGGGCAATGCTGTCGCCCAGTACAACATCGTCAAGGTAGCCGGCCGGGCAGGCGATGCTGAGCTGCTTGCCGTGGCTGCCAGAGTTGCCAAGCGATTGGACCTTGACGATGCGTCCGACGCCGGTGATGATTCCAGTAAACATGACGCTATTTTCGCAGGGAAAGCGCCCCCCGGGCAGGCGACCGGGTGAAACTTGTCAGTCAGAACTGGTCATGGCGGGTAATTCGGGCCACGATGCGCAGGTCCGGCCCGATTCTTTCGCTGCTGATGAAATCCAGTTCAACGGCGTCAGACAGTGCCGCAAGCGGGCCAAAGCTTGCCATGTCCCTGCCCCTGCCGATCAACTTCGGTGCGAGGTAAAGCACGATCTCGTCGACCAGCCCGGCAGCAAGCAGGGCGCCGTTCAAAGAGGCCCCAGCCTCGACGTGCACTTCGTTGATTTCATGTTCGGCGAGATCGCGTAACAGGGCCGCCAGGTCCACTCTCTGACCGCTCCCGGGCAGGTAGTGGATATGGGCGCCTTTGGCTTGCAGAGCGGTGCGTCGGTCGGCGTCCTGGCTTGCCGTGTATATGCGGCACTCCCTCTGGATCGCGAAGAGCTGCGCACTCAGGGGCGTTTCAAGCCGGTTATCGAGCACGACCAACTGCGGCTGGCGCTCGGTTGGTACGAGTCTCACGTCGAGTTGCGGATCGTCTGCCAGGACCGTTCCGATACCTGTCAGCACGGCGCAGGAGCGCGCGCGCCAGGCATGACCATCGCTGCGGGCGGCACCCGCGGTCAGCCATTTGCTGGCGCCGTTCTCCAGTGCGGTCTTGCCATCGGCGGAGGCGGCAAGTTTCAGCCGGACCCAAGGGGTGCGGCGCAGCATGCGACTGAAAAAGCCGATGTTGAGTTCGCGTGACTGCCGGGCGCC
>CAIYMN010000007.1 GCA_903927295.1 uncultured beta proteobacterium
CTGCGGTACGTTCGAGCCCCAGGCGATGATGTAGCTCGAGTTGTACCAGTCGGCCGACTCCGGCACATCGGTCTGCTCGCCCCAGATTTGCGGGCTGGCCGGTGGCAGGTCGCAATACCAGTCGTAGAAACTCATGCTGACGCCGCCAATCAGACTCAGGTAGCGACTGCCGGCAGCGTAAGAAACCATGGACATCGCAGGAATCGGCGAGAAGCCGATGATGCGGTCCGGTCCGTGCTTCTTGATGGTGTAGACGTTGGCTGCTGCCACCATCTCGTTGACTTCATCCCAGCTGGAGCGCACAAAGCCGCCCAGACCGCGCACGCTCTGGTAGTCCTTGCGTTTGGCATCGGACTGGGCAATGGAGGCCCAGGCATCGACCGGGTCGTTGGAGAGGCGCGCTTCGCGCCAGAGTTTGAGCAGGCGGCCCCGCACCATCGGGTACTTGACGCGGTTCGCGCTGTACAGGTACCAGCTGTAACTGGCGCCGCGGGAACAGCCGCGCGGCTCGTGATTGGGCATATCCCAGCGTGTGCGCGGGTAGTCGGTCTGCTGGGTTTCCCAGGTCACGATGCCGCCCTTGACGTAGATCTTCCAGGAGCACGATCCGGTGCAGTTCACGCCGTGGGTGGAACGTACGATCTTGTCGTGCGCCCAGCGGTCGCGGTAGGCGTTTTCCCAGGTACGGTCTTCGCCCGTCGTGACCCCGTGCTCGCCGGAAAATGGTTCCCTGGGTTGGGAGAAGTAGCTCAGTCGATCGAGAAAGTGGCTCATGGGATGCCTTCACAGTAATAGTTGAATTCGAATTCAGAGGGGACGACTTCCGTCATCGCGAGGCCGTCAGGCCGTGGCGATCCATGACTTGAGGCTGCATGGATTGCCGCGTCGCTACGCTCCTCGCAATGACGGAATCGGTGGACTTCACCCTCTCTCCTGGTCTTAAGGGTTCTTGATTTCCGAACCGGCGCGCAGGTAGAACCACCAGTTCAGCACCAGACACAGGGCGTAGAAGATGGCAAAGCCGTACATTGCGAACTGCGGTGTTCCGGCCTTGATCTGATTGCCGATCACCACCGGTGCGATGAAGGCGCCGTAGGCAGCGATTGCCGACGTCCAGCCCAACACCGGGCCCGCCTGCTGACGGTCAAAGATCACGCCGATGGTGCGAAAGGTCGAGCCGTTGCCGATGCCGCTGGCGAAGAACAGCACGATGAACAAGCCAAGAAAAGCCGGGAAGTATTGCTCCGGGGTGGCCGAGCCATAGGCCTGCATCATCACGTAGCCTACGGCGGCCGATGCAATAACCATGACAACCGAGATCACCTGCGTCACGATCGAGCCGCCGATCTTGTCAGAGATCCATCCGCCTATCGGTCGCACAGCGGCGCCGACGAAGGGACCGATCCATGCGTAAGTGAAGGCGGAAGGCGAGTTTGGGTTCTTCAGCACATGCTGCAGCACGCCGTTCGCATCAGCTACGTGGCTGATACCGAATATCACGGTAATTGACAGTGGCAGGGCCATCGAGAATCCGATGAAGGAGCCGAAGGTGACGATGTACAGGGCCGTCATCGACCAGGTGTGCTTGTTGCCGAAGATCTCGAACTGTTTGGCGACGTTCTGCTTCATCGCACCGAAGGCGGCCAGCTTCATCACCAGCAGCGCGCTGACGATGTCCAGCGGGATCGCCACCCACATGCTGATCACACCCAGACCCGTGGGCGCCGGCAGGTACAGGTAGAGCCCGAGAATGGAGGGAACAAATGCCAGCGTGTACAGGTAGGTGATCTTGGCAAAGGCGACGACCGGATTTCCGGTGTCCGGGGAAATTGTCTTAAGGTTGTTCATGCCAAACCAGCACAGCACGGCCAGCGGCACCAGCGTCAGCATCCAGGTGAACCCAGCGTTCTGGATGTAGGTGGGCGTGCCGGCGGCGATCTTGCCGAAAATCCAGCCGCTGTCCTTGAGCAGGATCATTGGCTCGCCGCCCAAACCGCCAAGGACTCCGACTGTCATCATCAGCGGGATCACAATCTGCATGGTGGTGACGCCGAAGTTGCCCAGCCCCGCGTTCAGGCCCAATGCGGTTCCCTGCAGACGCTTCGGAAAAAAGGTGCTGATGTTCGACATCGAGCTGGCGAAGTTGCCTCCACCCACACCGGACCACAGCGCCATCAGCTGGAACGCCCACAACGGCCATTCCTTGTGCTGCAGGACGATGCCAGTGCCTATGGCCGGCGCCAGCAGCATGGCAGTGGTCAGAAAAATCGTGTTGCGCCCACCCGCCAGGCGGATCAGGAACGAGGCCGGAATGCGCATCGTTGCGCCAGAGATGCCGGCAATCGCAGTTAGCGTGAACAACTCGGCCTGGGTGAACGGGAAGCCGAGATTGAGC
>CAIYMN010000008.1 GCA_903927295.1 uncultured beta proteobacterium
CCAAATGAGCGCACCGCCCAAGTGACTTCTTCCCTGCTCATCTGATTGCCGCGAATGACCGCTTCCCACTTTGCTCAATGACTTCTAGGGGCACTTTGCGGGCCGCCACGAACTGCTTCTTTACGGCGTTGAACTGGAGCGCCGGAAAGCCGACTGTGGCGGTGACCTGCAATGTGTCTTGAAGCGCCGTCCGAGCGAAAAAGTCCCCCCGCCCTGGCCACTGGCTCTTGAAGACACTTTGGAGACCTATGCTGGCTTACTGATTCATGGCCTGGCACGCCGCGTGCGCGGGCGACCCTGTTCCCATCCAATCACACGTCAATCCGTTTTCGGTTATCGTGCTTTCACAAATTGTCGTGGAGTACTACTTTGTCTGATTTGTTTGAAAACCCCATGGGCTTGATGGGTTTCGAGTTTGTTGAATTTGCCTCCCCCACGCCTGATCTTCTGGAGCCGATCTTCGAGCGCATGGGCTTCATCATGGTGGCAAAACACCGGTCCAAGGATGTTGTTCTGTACCGCCAGGGCGACATCAATTTCATCATCAACCGCGAGCCAAAAAGTGTCGCCGGCTATTTTGCGGCAGAGCATGGTCCGTCAGCTTGTGGCATGGCGTTTCGTGTCAAGGACTCGCACCACGCCTACAGCCGAGCCCTGGAGCTTGGCGCGCAACCGATCGAGATCAAGACCGGTCCGATGGAGTTGACCTTGCCTGCCATCAAAGGCATTGGCGGCGCGCCCCTTTACCTGATTGACCGGTTTGAAGATGGCAAGTCGATTTACGACATCGACTTCAATTTCATTGAAGGCGTCGATCGGCACCCGGTTGGTCACGGTCTTAAACTGATTGATCACCTGACACATAACGTGTATCGCGGGCGCATGGCCTTCTGGGGTGGTTTCTACGAAAAGTTGTTCAACTTCAGAGAGATCCGCTATTTCAACATTCAAGGCGAATACACCGGTCTGACCTCGCGCGCGATGACCGCGCCGGACGGCAAGATTCGCATCCCCCTCAACGAGGAATCGAAACAGGGCGGTGGGCAAATTGAGGAGTTCCTGCTGAAGTTCAATGGCGAAGGAATACAGCATATCGCCCTGATCTGCGACGATCTGATCACAACGGTGGACAAACTCGCGTTGGCGGGTGTTCCCCTGATGACGGCACCCAGTGACACCTACTATGAAATGATCGATGGTCGCTTACCCGGTCATGGTCAACCGTTAGCTCAGTTGCAGACGCGCGGCATCCTGCTGGACGGTAGCACCGAGCGTGGCCAGCCGCGACTGCTGCTGCAGATTTTCTCGGAAACTCAATTGGGGCCAGTGTTCTTTGAGTTCATTCAGCGCAAGGGTGATCAAGGCTTTGGCGAGGGAAATTTCAAGGCCTTGTTCGAGTCGTTGGAGCGCGACCAGTTGCGCCGCGGCGTTATAGCCGTAGAGAAAGCCTGAGGCAGGAGAATTTATGAAGATCGATCGTATTCACCACGTTGCCTATCGCTGCAAGGATGCCCAAGAGACCGTGCTCTGGTACCAGAAGATGTTGAAGATGGACTTTGTGTTGGCAATCGCCGAAGATCTGGTGCCATCGACCAAGGTGCCAGACCCCTACATGCACATCTTTCTGGATGCAGGTGAAGG
>CAIYMN010000009.1 GCA_903927295.1 uncultured beta proteobacterium
CAGCAGCCAGGCTCCCAGACCGAGCAGCATGGAACTGGTGGTGTTCTGAAGGAACCTCGATGCAGCCTGAAATGCACCCCCTGCATCGGAAGCGCGCGCCTGCAGGTCGAGAAACTCGCGCTGCTTGCCGATCCAGCGACGATGAATGTCATGCAGCATCCCCATGGCCTCAATCACCTGTGCGTTGCGCAATGAGCCGTCGGCGTACTGCTGTGCCGCGATCGCGCTGCGGTTCGCAGCCAGCAGTGGCGGCTGTGTGCTGCGCTGATTGAGCCAGGCAATAAGCGTTTGAATAGTGGCAGCCGCCACTGCGGACCAACCCAGGACCGGACTCATGGCAAAGATCAGGATCAGGAACACGAGTGACACCGGGGCCTCCATGCAGGCAATCAGAACCGGTGTGTTGATAAATTCGCGCACCGTGCGGAAATCGTTCATGGGCTGCGTTGTGCCACCCGCCACGCGCTTCAGATTGGCTTCAAAGATGGCGCTGAAGATTCGTCCGCTCATGCGCTGATCAAGCGCCAGCGAGGCCTGGTGCATCAACTGGCCGCGCGCCCAGTCCAGCACCTCCATCAGAACAAAAACGCCCAGCACAGCCAGCGTGAGCATGGCCAGCGTCATATGACTGCGACTGTTCACGACCCGGTCATAAACCTCCAGCATGTAGGCCGAAGGCGCCAGTACCAGCAAGCTTGCCACCACACTGAGCCAGGCCGCGCGTTTGAAATAAGGCGTCAACTCGGCAACGCTCAAACGCAGTTCTGAGGGACTTTTTACGGGATTCATGCGACTTCCTCGACCATTACATATTCTGGAACATCAGCGCTACCGGTCACAGCCGGCGCTGCATTGTCCTGCTCATCGCTGAACAGGAACGACAACTCAAACACCCCATCGACGCGGCGCGACAGCACGATCTCGAGCAATTTCTTTTCGTTGAAATTTGCTTCGTCGGCAGGCTGCAGGGCCAGCGCAAAACGGATGCGCCCGTCCAGCGTGTACATGGAAAGCTGGCCTGACTTGACCGACAGCGTATGCCGATCAAAGTACACCGGACAGGTGTCGGCAAATCGCAGCAAGGGTAAAGGTTTGCCTGCCAGGCGCGTCAAATTGAAGGGACTCTGTGGACTCTGAAACAGCATCCGGCTGGTGCGGGATACCGAATAGATGGCGTTGCAAACCATCTGCGAACCCATTTCCGGAAAGCGCTGACGCAAGCTGTGATACATCAGGTGATGCAAGGCCACACGGTTCCACACCTTGGTCTGTTGCACTGTGGGCGCCAGCGCATTGCAAACCTTGGCAAACGCCGCCTGCAGTGCTTGCAGGCTGGCGTTTTGCTCAGGTGAGGCGTTCAGCGGTACGCGCAGCGTTAAATTCATATAGGAAGTTTAACACATTCCTATATGAATATTTTGAAACTACTGCGTTTGCGTCACCGATTTGATTACGACCGGCGTCACCGGCACATCTGACATGCCGTTGCTGACACCCGTTGGCACAGCAGCAATGGCGTCCGCTGTCACCATGCCCGAAACAACCTTGCCGAACACCGCATAGCCCGGATTGCTTGCGTCCTGGTAGTCCAGCGTCGGGTTGTCCACCACGTTGATGTAGAACTGCGAAGTGGCTGAATTTGCCACAGCGGTGCGCGCCATGGCCAATGTGCCACGCAGATTGGTCAGCCCGTTGTTCGACTCCAGCGTGATGGGTGCCTTGGTCGTGGCGGCGGTCAGTGTAGCGTCGTAGCCGCCGCCCTGAATCATGAAGTTCGGGATCACCCGATGAAAAATCAGATTGTTGTAAAAGCCGGCGTTGGCGTACTGCATGAAATTGAGCGCTGACAGCGGCGCCTTGACCGGGTCGAGTTCCAGGACAATGTCGCCCATGCTGGTCTTCATGGTGACCTGCGGTACCGGAACATTGACCGTCATGCTGCGCAACACAACACCGCCACCCACTGCCAGTATCGTCATCGGCCCGGTCACAGTGGGCATGCAGGTGTAGACCTTTTGCGACGGGCCGGCGCTGGCTGTAACTTCCGTGATACCGCCGCAATTGGGTGCATTGAGGGTGATTCCCTTATCCAGATTCGGGCCGTTCACCGTAATGGTCGTGACGTTGCCATACATCAGGCGGTCCGGCGTGATCGTCGTTGTTTCAAGCCCGCCACACCCTGTCATGGCGGCGGCGCATGCCAAGCCAATGGCTGTCAAACTCAAATTCATGTCTATTACCTGCTACTTTTATCGTGTCGATTATCCACATCATGACTATCGTTGCCCGAGAGAAGCGATTCAACCCACCGCAACTGCTGCGGCAGGCAAACCGTCTTCAGGTCGTAGGTCGTTTTGGCAAACTCGCGCGCTGCCGTACCCAGGCGCGCGCGGGCCACTGGGTCGTCAAGCAAGGCGCAGACCTCCGCTGTCAGAGCAGCGGCATCAAAGAAGTCAACCAGTCTGCCGGTCTCGTCATGGCGAATGGCTTCGCGCAGCGGTTCGGTGTCGCTGGCCACAATCGCGCAGCCCGCGCTCATGGCTTCGAGCAGACTCCAACTCAGCACAAACGGATAAGTCAGGTACACGTGCACCGTGCTGAGTTGCAACAACGCGATAAAGTGCTGATACGCAACCCGCCCCAAAAAATGCACGCGTGCCCAATCCGCGTCGCTGATCCGGGAGCGCGCCTCGCCGGCAAAAATATCCTTCCACCTCTTGCCTTTATCCGGAGAGGCACCGTAGCTGACCTCGTCTCCGCCCACCAGCAACACCCGGGCACGCGGTCTGCGCCGGAGCAGTTCCGGCAAGGCGCGCATGAAGACGTGGTAACCCCGGTACGGCTCCAGATTGCGATTGACGAAGGTGATGAGTTCATCCTGTCGCGTCAGGGTCAGATTGCCGTTGAGCGTGAGGCTCGCCGCCGGATTGGGCGCCACTGCGGCCGTGTCGATGCCGTCGTGCACCACCGTGATCCTGGAGCGAAAAGGTTGCGGAAACGTACTGGCCTGCCAGTGCGTTGGCGAGATCCCTGCATCGGAGACTTCAAAGTGCAGCAGGTTGTTGAGATTCTTCAGACGCACCCGGCACACATCACCCTCGTCCTTGACCGGAAACTCCGGGTCAAAACCAACATCAGCGCCGTGCGGGTGGTAATAGAACTCGCAGTAAATGCCCAGTCTGGCATCTGGCCAGACATCCTTCAGGAACAGGCTCTCGCCCCAACCCGGATGAGCCACGATGGCGTCCGGCGTGAAGCCTTCAGAGCGCAGTTTCAAGGCGGCCCGAAAACAGGCTTCGGCGCGAATCGTCTTGGTCTCAAAGTCGCCAACCCAGGGGTGGACCTGTGGTGCGGTGCCCCGCGCCACGCTGTAGGGCACCAGCTTCACGCCGTTCAACACCGTGGCATCGGTCTTCTGCAAGGTCATGGCCACAACGCTGTGACCCTGCTGCACCAATGCCGGCGCCAGGAACTTGAACTGACCCGGAAAATTCTGGTGAATAAGGAGGATTTTCATATCTGCTCTGGATCATCCGACGGCAAGTGCCGCTCCAAATCCATGCTGTCATGCAACAAGCGTAAAACATCGATCACGTTCTGCCCTTCGATGCGCTGCACTCGAGACATCACGAAATGCCGACCTTTGCGCCCTTTTCGAGCCACATGGAGGGTGTGAATGTCAGTGCCAATTTCACTGCGCCTTTTGACGCCGCCAATCGATGGTCCGGCGCAGAGTTCTTGCAGCGCCAAGGACAAAGTATCCGCGTAAACCCGTGCCTGCACCAGACCAAAGTTGTCTGTCGTCCAACGCAAAATCTTCTCGTAATCTGATTCAGCAGCGGCCGAGAGGCGCACACGCCAAGCATCCATTCCCGCTATGCACCAACAACTTTTGAAGCAAGTGCTGTCAGGCGCTGTCCGAGCGCTTCTGGCGAACCAAAAGTCTCAAAAGCTCCTGCGTCGATATCAGCCATGCCAACGCGGGCCGCTTCCCGCAAGGCTGCCAGGCGCAATTGATCTTCTGACTCACGGCGTTCGACCAGACGCAAACCGTCTCGCAAAACTTCGCTTGCGTTCTGGTAGCGTCCAGCTGTGACAAGCTGCTCAACAAAGCTTGCTTGATGGGAAGTGAGAACAACATTTCGGGTTGGCATATCGGCCTCTCTGACGGGTAAATGTTGGCATATTATGCCATTGACACTATTCGATCGACCACTTCGCAGTCCCCAAAACCGTGATGTATATCGCCGGCACGGTTTATCAGTTTGTCATCCCGGACCCGATCCGGGATCCAGTGCTACGCAGACACTGGATTGCGGGTCAGGCCCGCAATGACGCGGCGAGGCCGCAATGACAGGGCGGGGCCGCAATGACAGGGCGAGGCCGCAATGACATCTCAACCGCCACCAGGCCAGCGCTTGATCGGTAGCGTAATGCAAACGCGCGTGCCGGTGCCGGGTTCGCTAGATACCTCGATCCGGCCCTGATGGTGCTTCACGATATTGTCAGCCAGCCACAGCCCAAGGCCACGGATCCTGTTCGGCGGTGTGGGCGACAGGTCAGGTTCAAACAGGCGATTGACTTGCGCCGCCGTCATGCCGCATCCGCTGTCAACGATCACGATCTGCACCGTGTCGACATCCAGCCGCTGCGTGAAAATCGATAGCTCGCGTGTGCTCTGGAGCGACTGCATCGCGTTGAGCAGCACCGTCATGAAAACCTGGCTCAGCGGCCCCGGCAGACAATCAATCGGCGGCAACGGGTCGTAGTACTTGAACAACTTGGGTTGCTGCGGAACTTCAGCGCGCAGCCTGCTCAAAGTGGCATCCAGAATCGTCGAAACATGCTCACTTTGCCAGTCCCGCTCAAGGGCGAGTTGCATATCGGCCAGCGTTTGCCTGAGCGACTGCAAGTCAACCGACATTGCCACTCTGGCCCCCAGAAGGTCCAGGGGCTTTTCGTGCTCGATCACTGATGCCAGACGTGCCATGTTGGGGACTTGCTATTGGGCGGGGTTAATCGGAATCTGACCACAGCTTCCGAACACGCTCCGTCAATCAAGGATTGTCGTTGCCGTTTAGATACGCGACGATTTGCACATCCGAGTAAGCCATAACGGGGTCTCCTGCGTCGTATCCAAGGTAGGTACTATCGTAATTAAGAGTGTTGCCGTAGGGGTCGGTAACATCGGCCGTCACCCTAATTTGATGATCAGTTCCGCTCAGCGTATCCCGCATATTGCCCGAGCGCGGGTCAACGGTAAGAGTACCGCCGGACACGCCGTATGAGGGACTATATTCTGAGTACCACGCCCCCTGCGTAAAGGCACTGCCGCCTGCGACGTCAAAACACACCTGTGAATATATATGCACATTAGAAATTGACGAGATACCCGAAGCATCCGCAAAGTTGAAAACAAAATTCCCAGCACCGCTTCCATCGACATTGTTCGAATAGCTGCTGAGATTCGGGGGGGTCGCATCATCGACAAGGGCGAATGTGTCGCCAGCACTGTTCGTCGAATTGCCAGCCGTGTCAGTGTGATTCACGTACCACGAATAGCTACCCGAAGTCAAAGTGATATTCGCGCTGTTTGCCCCTGCGCCATCCGTCACATCGTATGCCGTCGTCCCACCACCGGATTTTGTCAGGTAAAGAATTGACTGATAGGGGTGGGCTTCCGTGACATTCCAGCCAAAGGTGACTGTCTTTGTCAAGCTTCCAGAATCAGTCACTCCGTCTGCAACATTCGAGTTGGTCACAGCCGGCGCCGTGTTATCCGTAGTGATGTATTCACTGCTGCCAGACGCCAGGTTTGTGTAGTTGGTTGCGCTGTAATTGCCGTTCCCGTCACGTTGCCTGACCTGAATGTCTCCTGCTGCGTAACTGGTGTCGGCGGCCAGCGTGATGGAGCTGCCGACTGCGTCATACCAGTTGCTGCCACCATTGACGGTGTACACCAGTGTGCCGGTCAACCCGCTAACCGACACGGTTCTGTCTGTTGTAATCGCTCCACCTGCATCGTTGTAGCCAGTATCGCTCGGGAGGTTCAAGGTCAGTTCTTGTGGCGCCTGCGTCGCTGTCAGCCAGAAACTGCTCGCGTCCACCGTTGAATTGACGTGGGCCAGCACCGTAATCTCGGAAGCGAGGGGGACGTCATGTGCTGCCACATCGCTGTACCTGCCAAGCCAGTAGCCACTGCCACTGTCGTGCACGGCAAACAGGAGCGAACCGTCCGTCAGATTGGTCAGGTTGTAGGCGCTGCCAATGGCGGCGGCTATGTCCGTGGTCAGGCTGCCGCTGGCGGCAACTGCAGAATTGCTGACAAACAAAAGCTCGGTTCCCGACGATAGTGCCTTGTTGGCGCCGGTGGTCGATGTTTCAAACATCAGGCGACTGCTATTGCTGTCGCGATTCACGAATTCATTGGTGGTTTGGCCGTAGGTCGGATAACTTCCAGTGACGGTGATGCTGGCATCATAATCAATGTGATCCGTGCCGCTGACAAAGTTGTTGATGGTGTCATAGCCACTCGAAGACCCGGTGGTGTTTTCTGTACCCAGCAGGTAAATGGTGTCCGCGCCGGAACCTGCATTGATCGTGTCGGCGCCCGCTCCGCCAACGAAGGTGTCACTCCCCCCACTACCGGTCAAACCGTCGTTGCCATCGCCGCCCATGAGGCGGTCGTTGCCAGTGCTGCCGGTGATGGTGTCATTGCCGCTGTAACCAATCACGGTAAATCCATCGGACTGCCCGTGCAGATCCATGTTCACACCCACAGCGCCCCAGTCACCCGTTGCGTAGGTGTTGGCTGTGTAGCCGCTGCCGCCAACGCCGTGCGTCACCGAAGTGGCCTTGCCACCGGAAATAACCACCTGCCACCCGGTTGCGCCGGATTCGGTCGCGCTGGTCTCGTCGGCAAAGGTGAGGTTATAAGTACCGTCCGCCACATTGGCGCCCGGGTCAAGAATGGTGACATCGGTTACCGCGTCACCCGTCACGGCTATCGACAGGCCCGGCCCCATGGGCGGCTTGACCTTGATGACTTCGATGCTGACGATCTGCGCATCCGACGCATTGTTCAAGTGCGCTGATGTTGCTTCGAGTTGCAGCGTGTCAGAACCGCCACCACCGTTGATGGTGGCGTTGCTGGGGCCGTTGTCGATCACCGTATACGTACCAGAGCGGGTTTCCAGCGTGATGCCTCCATCAATCACGTTGTACAGCGTGGCGTAGTAGATGACCTTGGTGTCCTGGTATTCGAAGGTGTTATCTCCAGCCGAAGACGCAGGCGTTCCATCGTTGTTGATGTCGGTCTGGATGACGCTCTGGCCCAGGGTGCGCGTGTCGCTTATCGTGAACGCGGTCTGGCCGGCGGCAATGCTGTCGGTACCCACTTCAACATTGCCATTGCCATCGAACAGCTTGATGGTGGCGGTCGCTCCGAGCGTGCCACTGATGCTGCCGTGGACCTTCAGGGACGATGCGCTGGTCGTTCCGCCATTGCTCACCGTCACCGTGTCGGCGGGCAAAATCTTGACCGCAGAAATCGTTGGGTCACGCAGCACCACGGCCACATCAGCCGTCTGGTTATAGGGGTCCGTATTGGAGTCGTAAACCGCAAAGTCCGACGCCGCGAGGTGGCCATTGATCTCGGCCACTTTGGTGGCCTCGCTGTTTTCAATCAGGTTGTCGCGTGAGCTGACCAGATAGACAAAGGTTTCGTCGTCCGACCAGACCGCAAAATAGCCATAGACGGAGTGGTTCGTATCGTTACCTGATCCATCAGGGTTGAGTTCCAGAACCGGCATGAAGCCGTCGTTCCTGTTCGTATTGCTGAAGAAATCAAGAAAGTTGACGCTATCGGCATTGGCCGACGCGCCGCTTGCTGCAGTGGTGTTAACCCACACATCGTTTTGCAGCACATACACATAGTTGGTCGTAAACGTGGCCGCATCAGGCGAAAGGTCATAGACCGCGTTGTGATGCGGATTGGAGCCCTGCCAGTCCGTCACAGTGGAATAGGCTTTGCCCGCTTCGAGCAAAACACCCGCAGCAATCAGCGGAGCACCCAGAGCCGGGCCGACAATCGGGATGTAACACAGGCCGATGCCGACGCCGATCATGGCAATTCCCGCTCCAAAGGTCGTCACATCAGCGGCAAAACCCATGGAGTCGTGCTGCGAGTTGTGATAAGGCTGCGAGCCATAGGAACTCGACAGATAGGATTTGTACGTCACGCCATACAGATAGTCCAGACCCTGCTGGTAGCCTTGTGAAGCGGTATAGGTATGCGACGAAGCGTCGTAGATGGCGGTGGATCGACCGGTATTGCCACCAAAGGCATCGACCACATTTTTGGCCAGATAGAACTTGTCGCCGTTGGCGTGCGAGAAGCCCGCAACGTACTGATTGCCGGATCGTGTGTCATAAAAGACACGATCGCCACCGCCCTGCCCCAGGTTGATGACGTTGTTGCCGGCATTGCCGTACAGATAGTCGGCGCCGGGACTGTCGTAGATGACGTCGTTTCCAGCCTGGCCACGGGCAACAATCAGCCCGTCGTTGACCACACTGACGTCTGCCTCATTCTGGATGCTTTGTGCATCGCGCAAGTACTGGTTGTCATAGACTTGTTGCAGACTGTTCACCGAAGTCACATCTGAGTAGTAAGCGCGCGCGCCAGAATTGTTCTGGTCCGACACTGCCGTAGCAGCATAGTCACGCAAATCAACGGTGTTGGCGCCAGCCATGCCAGACACGCCGTACAAGCCGCCAATCACGGCCACGCCGTTGCTCAAAACACGCAGCGTGTCGGAGCCAGCGGCCCAGTCCATGATCACGTCTGTGGCATAGCCCAGCGTGGCTGTGCCCATCGAGCCGCCGTAGTTGGCCGTGCTGTTGGCACCTGTCACCGTTCCAGCCGAATTGGTGTTGCCCACACCAAAATAATCTGCACCTGCACCACCGGTGACCTGATTGCCGATGGCAGCAGTCAGCTGGTTGTACGTGCTCTGACCGCCAAAAATGTAGTCACTGCTGGCACCGCCAAGAAGCACATCGTTGCCATCAAATCCGTAGAGCGCAACCCGGTCAACCACGGCAGATGTATTGCTGGCATAACTCTTGGTGTTGTTGCCGGATGTGCCCAGATACACATCGTTAAAGGTGTTGTACTCGGCCGATGCCACATTGAAGGCATAAAGCCGGAACTGGCCAACGATCTCATTGGCCTGTTGCGCCACGATCAGGTCATGCGTACCGTTGCGATTCGTCCCGACCACATCAAGCGAGGTTGCCCCAGCCACCTGGGTATTACCCGGCGTGCTGTAACGGCCGGCTACGGCTTCGTCGTAAATGGTCGCCTCGCCGGTCCAGACATTGTCCGATGTGTAACGGATGAAGTTGAAAGATGCAAGGTTGAACGAGTCGCTGTATTGCGTATTGACGCCCGCTTCCCAGGTACGCAGGTCGATATTGGTATTGAGATATTTGTCGCCCGTCGCAGGAATATAGTTTCCAGGCGTGGGGTTTTCTGTACCACCCGTGCGGGCATTTTTTAATGAGACAACATCGACTTCACCGTAGTTGATGGTGCCGTTGTTGTTGTTCCAGGTCGTGCCGCCACCTTCCAGGCGAACCCGGTAACCCGAATACAGGCTGTAGGCATCAATCTGCCCGTCCACACGACGGATCAGAGACCAGTACTGCTCGCCCGGAATATCCGGGTGGTCGCTCAGGTACGCGGTATCGTAGCCGGAGCCCATGAACAGGGTCGAGTCCCTGGTTGTACCGGTGTAATAGAGGTCCTGGTTACCGACGTTGAGTTTGACGGAGTTGAATGAACCGTCGGTCGTAAAACCCTGTTTGCCCACCACCTCCAGATCAACCGTCTTGGTCAGCGGCGCATCGAGAAATTCGACACCTTTGATGTTGAGAACAAAGGTACCGTTCTCAGATAGTGTCAGGTGGTCCGAGTCGCGCGCCAGGGCGGTTGGCGTGTTAAGCCCCATGTCCACATAACCCACCTGGTTGACCTGATAGTTTGGCAGCGCGGTAACCGTCCACTGTTCATTGAGGCGATCGCTGCTGTTGCCAAACACTTCCCGCCACGGCAAGAAGAGAGTGTCGTTGCCGTAGATATTGAAGACGTAGGGAGAATAGTTGTAGACGGCCATGATTTTCTCGATCTGTGCCGCACTGTGCCTTTTGAGCGCAGTGCGGCGGGTTCAGCTTGACATATCAAACCAGCTGGATCAGATGAAGTTCAAGGAAGTAAACGTATCCCCGCCAACCCCATTGATCACCGCCAGCAACTCAACGGTGTCTGTGTCGTAGCCGTTGGTAGCACCGTTGTTGTCGGCAAAGTCAAAACCGTCACCTTCAGTGGCAGTAGCCACGTACAGATAGGCATTCGAATTGGCCGATGTGCCGTCATAAATGACGATGTAGTAAGTACCGTTCTGGACATTGTTCAACTGGTCCAGCATGGTCGCAACCGCGCCGAGGTTGGTGCCGCCCGACGGGATCTGGAAGGTACTCGCTATCTCGATCACCGAGTTCACCGCAAGGCCCGCCAGGTTGTTGGTCGTCAGACTCACGTTGTCTGCATAGCCGCCAACGCTGACGTCGGTCGATCCGAGCAGGTACATAATCTTGTCGCCACCATTGCCGGCCGCGAAGCCGTTGATCGTGAGCGCCGCAATGCCCGTGTTCTCGCCCTGAGCAGTCCAGTCCGCAATGGTTCCATTCAAGGTGGTCTCGTTGCTCCGGTTTAAGTCAAATACCTGACCACCCAGACCGTGCAAACTACCAGTCGTGCCATTGTTACCAATATCGGCATTCTTGATGAGCAGGGTATCCGCACCGCCGGACGTGAGGTCTATCGTCAAGGATCCACGTTCAGCATCCACACCGCTGGTCGTGATCGTGTCGTTGCCTGTGCCGCCAATGACAGATGTGATTCCTGCGGCATACGCTTTGCTGCCCAGCACAATACTATTGGCGCCTGAGCTGAACTGCACCGCTTCAACTGTATTGACCTTGGCAAAGTCGGCGTCGACAACCGATGTTACGGCAGTGAACACGATGGTGTCGGTCTCACTGCCGCCAATGACGGTGGCATCCGTCCTTAGTTCAGACGCACTGGCAAAGCGCAATGTGTCGTTGCCGGCACCGCCGTCCACACTGTCGGCTCCGCCGTTGCCGGTGATGATGTCGTTACCTGAGCCACCCAACAGCGTGTCCGCCACCGTACCCCCAACTATCGTGTCAGCGTTGTTCGTTCCCGTGACACTGAGCGAGTGGTTCGAC
>CAIYMN010000010.1 GCA_903927295.1 uncultured beta proteobacterium
AAGGTCAGGGCGGAGCCGAAAGCCCAGCCAAACAATCGCGTCAGGGATCCGTATGGACCCATGGACATGCTGATCAAGGGAATTCTGAGCTTCTGGCTGGCGCTCAAGGTAGCGCCGAGCAGCGTCAAAACATCTTCCAGATTGCGCGGCATGACCGCCACTTTGGCGACGTCGGCGCCGAGTTGTTCAGCCTGCAGGAAGCGCTGACCCAATGTTTCGAGACCGGGTGTGAACGAAAAATTGTGAAATGACAATACCAGCTTGATGTCATGCGCCCTGGCTGCCTCACGCACCAGGGCGACGTGGACAGCATCGTTGCTCATCTCGAAATCAATCAGTTCAATCTGGCCGCTCTCGCACACGGCCTGGTACAGCCCAATCACCTTTTCTTCGGAAAGGGCGATCTTCTCGCCGCCTTCGCGGATGGAGCGCCGCGTGAAAAGCACGGGGATGCCGGCAGCGGCCACCTTGATGGCCCTGGCCACGCTGATCACTTCGGCTGTGCTGGCAATGTCCTCGAAAAAATCGACGCGCCACTCCAGAAGGTCGGGCTTCTTCGCCAGAACGACTTGCACTTCGGTCAGTATCTGGTCGCGTGTGCGTCCCACCAGTGGCGTGCAGATAAGAGGAAATTTACCGCCAGCGACCGGTTTGCCGTGCAGTTCAATGGCTTTGGCTGTTTGCATCTCGATAACTCTCCCGTGTCAAAAAGTGTCTTCTTGTGTCGCTGGGTACAAGCAGGGACTGTACGATAAAGGAGGCTTCACCCCTGAAACAGGCTATTCTTCTGTCTCTGTCCTTGCGCCCAGTTTCATGCCCCAATTTGCCGCCAACCTATCACTGCTTTATCCGGAACTCGCTTTTCTGGACCGTTTTGCAGCCGCTGCCCGGGACGGCTTCAAGGCCGTGGAGTTTCTGTTTCCCTACGCGTGGCCGGCGCGCGAAATTGCCGCGCGCCTTGACGCTCTCGGATTGCAGCAGGTGCTGTTCAACGCGCCACCTGGCGACTGGGACGCGGGTGAGCGCGGGCTGGCCTGCCTGCCAGGGCGTGAGGCCGAATTCCAGGCCGGCGTGCATCGTGCGCTGGACTGCGCACAGGCCCTGGCTTGCCCGCGCCTGCATGTGATGGCTGGCCTGATTCCGGAAGGCGCCAGCTTTGAATCGTTGCGCCCGGTCTATGCCGACAACCTGAGCTGGGCTGCGCAGCAGGCTGCTGCCGATGGTGTTGAGCTACTGATCGAACCCATCAACCCGCGTGACATGCCGCGCTACTTCCTGAACCGGCAGGCTCAGGCGCACGCGCTTGTTGCGGAGGTCGCTGCGCCGAATCTGAAAGTGCAGATGGACCTGTACCACTGCCAGATCGTGGAGGGCGATGTCGCGACCAAGCTGCGCCAGTACCTGCCGGGCGGCAACATCGGGCATATCCAGATTGCCGGTGTGCCGGAGCGTCATGAACCCGACAGCGGCGAGTTGAATTACCCGTACCTGTTCTCGCTGCTGGACGAACTGGCTTACAGCGGCTGGGTGGGCTGCGAGTACCGGCCAGTCCGGGGGATGGAGCCTGGCGGTACCTCGGCCGGTCTGGGCTGGCTCAGACCCTGGCTGTGAAGCTCAGACTCAGTGCGTTACATAGCCCATGCTCTGCGGCAGCCAGAGCACGATTTGCGGGAACAGTGTCATCAGCAACAGGGCCAGCACCAGCACAGCGGTGAAAGCCCAGCCTTCGCGCACCATGTCCTTCAGAGGGATGCCGGTCAGCGCGTTGGTGACAAACAGCAGCATGCCAAAGGGCGGGGTGACCAGGCCGATCATCATGTTGACGACCACCACCACACCGAAGTGAACCAGATCAACGCCCAGCAGCTTGGCGGTCGGTATCAGCATGGGCACAAAGACGAGCAGCATCACCGACACATCGATAAAGCAGCCCAGCACCAGAAACACACCGTTGACCAGCAGCAGGAACTGCAACTGGCTCAACTGCAGGCCGCTGACCCATAGCGCCAGCTGGTTTGGAATGCCTTCGGTGGCGAAAGCATAGTTGAGCAGATAGGCCGAAGCGATGATCATGGTGATGACGGCGCTGGAGCGCAGCGACTCCAGCGTCACCGCAAACAGCGCCTTGAATGAAAACGCTCGATACACGCCACCGGCCAGAATCAGCGCGTGCAGCGCCGCCACCGCAGCGGCCTCGGTCGGCGTGAAGGCGCCGCTGTAAATGCCTGTCAGCAAGACCACCGGCAGTGTCAGGGGCAGCAGGCCGCGCGCCACGATGCCGGGCAACTCGCTGGCGCTGATCGGATCATCCTTGGGCATGTTGCGATGCGTTGCGATGAGGTGCACGCCGAGCATCAGCAGCGCGGCAATCAACAAGCCCGGCAAGACCCCGCCCAGAAA
>CAIYMN010000011.1 GCA_903927295.1 uncultured beta proteobacterium
AGAAATGACGCTCTTCTTTGTCATCACCGTTCCTTTGCTGGGCCTCTTCCTGCTCTTTGTGACATGGTACGGCGGCAAGGGCAAGCCGCTGCGGCCCGATGAAATCGAGGCTTTCTTCAACGCCCTGGGAAAGATGGACCTGAGCGAAGGCGAGAAGGAAATCATCCCGGAAATTCGCAGCTTGCTGGCCAATGATGATGGCCAGGAATTCGTCATGCAAAACCTGGTGCGGCACCGCCCCAGGGCCTTGTACCCCGCGGGTTACCACTACAACGATGATGCCAGGGCCGCCGACCAGCGCTACGGCAAAGCCATCATTCTGCCGCTGCTGCGCCAGGGCAGCCTGCCCATTTTCATTGCCCGGCGCAGTGGTAGCTTCATCGAGCCCGAAGGTGCCGATCTCTGGCATTACGTCGCCATGGTGCGCTACCGCAGCAGGCGCGATTTCTTGCGTTTTGTCCTGGCAATTCAAACCCGGGACATCGCGGTTCACAAATGGGCCGCGCTCGAGAAGACGCATGTTTTCCCGGTCAAGCCCCTGGTCAGTCTGCTTCTCGTGCGTAGCTCGGTGGCGGGCTTGTTGATGATCATCGCTGCGGGGCTGCTTCTGCTGATGCGCTAGCAAGGTTTTGCGCCAAGCACCGCAGGATTGTCGGACACGGGAGACTTCGCCAATGAAGGTTCGTAAAACCCTGATTGCATGTGCCATGGTGCCCAGAGGCATCAAGCGGGCCGCACTGGCCTCGCTGGTCCCGCTGCTGCTGATGGGTGGCGGTCTGTACTACAAGGCAGAGTACATCTTTCTCGGTGCCGAGGCGTATCTTTTTGGCTACCCGCTGGTCATCATGGATGTGACCCGAAGCAACTCTGCACTCATTCTGGGACCTGAAAATCATTTGCACCGTGTGCGCCAGTTTCCGGACGCGGGCTTCAAGGACGTCGTGCGGCCGAATGTTGACACCCTCTACACCACCGGCTTTATCGACATGGCCCGAGGTCCCTGGGTGTTTGAGGTCCCGGCCAACAGCCAGCGCTACGAGGTGATGCCCTTGATGGACGCCTGGACCACCGTCTTTGCTGCGCCCGGCACGCGCACGCTTGGCGCTGCAGGTGCGCGGCTCCTGCTGGCAGGGCCACTCTGGCAGGGCTCAACGCCCGATGGACTGACCCTGCTGCGCGCGCCGACGCAAATTGTCTGGTTGATCGGACGTACGCAAACCAATGGTGTTGCCGACTATGCGCTGGTGCACCAACTGCAGGACGGCGTCAGGCTGCGCAGCCTCAGTGATTGGCTGGCCGACCCCGCTGCTCCCCAAACGCTGTCGCTTGCATGGCAACCGGCGCCAGTCAGACCGGATCCGCCGATCCAGCAGATGCGCGCCATGAGTACCGAGGCCTTCTTCAGCCGCTTTTCGATGCTGCTGGTGAACAACCCGCCAACCGTTGCTGACAGCGCCATGCTGGCGAAACTCGAACGCATCGGCTTGAGGGCGGGGCAGTCGCCTGACTGGGGCGTGCTGGAGCGCTGGTGCCTTGCTTTGGGGCGCTGGATCGCAGACTACAAGGTGGCCAGCGAATTGAAAAAACCACGCGAATTGCTTCGTGGCTGGCAGACACCGCCGGCCAACCTCGGCAATTACGGAACCGACTACAACATGCGCGCTGTCGTCGCCATGATTGGTCTCGGCGCCAATCTGCCGGTTGATGCGATCTATCCCAACGCCCGCGTTGATGCCAACGGTCAAGCACTGGATGGCAGTCACCGATACCGGCTGCATTTCAAGGCTGAGGAACTGCCACCGGTGAATGCCTTCTGGTCCGTCACAGCGTATGGTGCGGACGACTTTTTCATCGATAACCCGTTGCAACGCTTCGCTCTGGGAGACCGCGACCCCCTGCTGTTCAATGCCGACGGATCACTGGACTTGCTGGTGCAGGCAACGGCGCCAGAAGGCGACAAGCAAAGGAACTGGCTGCCAGTCAAACACGGTCAGCCCTTTCTTCTCAATGCCCGCCTTTACTGGCCCAGGCCCCCGGCACTCAGTGGCCAGTGGGGCATGCCGGGCCTGGAACGCGTAGACTGACGCGTCACGCTCATCCGTCAGTCAACCCTGAAAGAAGCCAGGCCATGCAAGCACTCAGTCCCACGGACTCCGCATTTTTGTGGATGGAAACACGCAATCAGCCAATGCATGTGGCTGGCCTCAATATTTACTCGCCACCCGAGGGCGCTGGCCCGCAATACGTAGCCTCGCTGCTGGCCCAATGGAGCCAGCACCTGTCGGCTGTGTCCCCTTTCAACCTGCGCCCGGTATTGCGCATGGGTCTTTGGTACTGGGAGGAAGACACAGAGTTTGAGCTGGACTACCACCTGCGCCACCTGGCTCTGCCGCAACCCGGACGCATCCGCGAACTGCTGGCCATGGTGTCGCGCCTGCATGGCAATCTGATGGACCGGAATCGCCCCTTGTGGGAGGCCTACGTCATCGAGGGCTTGCCCGGTGGGCGCTTTGCCACCTATATCAAGATTCATCATGCCCTGGTCGACGGTGTGAGCGGCGCCCGGATCATGGCCGAGGGCCTGTCGCGCCGCGCGGATGAAGACAAACCACCGGTCTGGGCGCAAAAGGTTTCAAAGCATCCCGCAGCCAGACGAACCGCACCGCCACCCGGACTGCTGGCCCAGTTGGCGAATGCGGCTCGCGCCGGGCGAGAGATATTGCCAGGCATTGGCAGCGGCCTGTGGGACATGTTGCGCCTTGGCGCAGGCGCCGGGGCTGCGCTACCGTTTCAGGCGCCGCCGACGCCCTTCAATGTCGAGATATCAGGTTCGAGGCGCTTTGCCTCGCAGTCCTATTCGCTGTCACGCTTGAAGCGCATTGGCGAGGCCACGGGCGCCACCGTCAACGACGTGACGCTGGCGATCTGCGCTGGCGCCTTGCGCAAGTACCTGCAGTCGCAGGACAAATTGCCGAGAAAGGCATTGATTGCCATGGTGCCGGTTTCGCTGCATGACCAGACCGATGCCGGCGGCAATCAGGTGTCGCTCTTGCTGGCGAATCTGGCAACCCATCTGCGTGATCCGCTCAAGCGTCTGGCGCGCATTGTCGAGTCCACCACGGAGGCCAAGGAGCGTCTGCGCAGCATGCCGCGCCTGCAGAAACTGGCGCACGGCATCACCTCGATTTCACCCATGGGGCCGGCCATGGTGACGGGCACCGCCAAACAGCATCCTCTGTTCAACGTCATCATTTCCAACGTTCCCGGACCGCGTGAGACGCTGTACCTGAATGGCGCCCGGCTTGACGAGGTCTATCCGGTTTCCATCCCGACGCAGTATCTGGCGCTCAACATCACCATCAGCGGCTATGGCGACAAGCTCGGCTTTGGTTACATTGCCTGCCGCCGCTCAGTCCCCGCCTTGCAGCGCATGCTGGACTACACCGATGAGTCGATTGTCGAACTGGAACAGGCTATCGCTGCGCCGCGCGCCAAACCGAGGGCGGCACCTGTCAAGAAACCCAAGCGCAAGGCCCGACAATCGGCAACGTGAAGCAAGATTTCCCGATTCGTTACGTCAACCCGGTATTTCGCCCGCCGAGCGAAGCGCAGTCCCTGATCCTGCCGGTCACGGACGGCTGCTCCTGGAACAGGTGCACCTATTGCGAGATGTACACCGCGCCGCAAAAGAAGTTTCGCGCGCGCGACGAGCAGGAGGCGCTGGAGACCATCCGGCGCTGTGGCGAGCTCCATGCATCCGACGTGCAGAGGATCTTTCTGGCTGATGGTGACGCCATGGTTCTGTCAACCCGGCGTTTGATGGAGCTGCTGGCTGCGATCAGGCAACACTTGCCACGGGTCCGGCGCATTTCAAGCTACTGCCTGCCGCGCAACCTGCGCAAAAAGACCGTGCAGGAGTTGACGGAACTGCGCGTAGCGGGACTCGACCTGGCCTACGTCGGCGCGGAGTCGGGCGACGACGGGGTACTGCAAAAGGTCAACAAGGGCGAGACCCTGCAGAGCACCTGCGCGGCGTTGGACAAGCTCGGCGCAGCCGGCATCACACGTTCCGTGATGCTGCTCAATGGCCTGGGGGGTCGCGTGCTCACAAGGCAGCACGCACAGAACTCGGCGCGGCTGGCCAATGCAACGCAGCCGGAGTTTCTGGCAACGCTGGTGGTCAGTTTTCCGCAGGGTGAGGAGCGGTTTCGCCAGGGCTTTCCGGAATGGGAGCCACTCAATCGGCAGGAACTGTTTGTCGAGATGGAGCTTTTCCTGCAGGCCCTTGATCTCAAGCGCACGGTGTTTCGCAGCGACTATGCCTCCAACTGGCTGGTCCTCAAGGGCGTGCTGGGTGCCGAAAAAGAGCGGCTGTTGCAGCAGGTAAAGACAGCCATAGTGCA
>CAIYMN010000012.1 GCA_903927295.1 uncultured beta proteobacterium
CTGACGGTGGGTTCCAGCCAGACTGGCAGCGTCACGCCCATCAAATTGGCCGCCATGCCGGAAGCGGTGGCAATGATGAGCGGGTTGCGCAGCAGTTCGCGCAGGAAACCACGCTGGGCGTGGCGTGCCATGGGCCAGACGGCGCCGATATTGAAAAGCGGCACACAGACGCCAATCAGCACCGCAATCAGCAGCAGGCCCTGCGGTCCGGCCAAGCGCTCCGCCAGCGCCAGACCGACGAAGGAATTGAAGCGAAAGGCCACCTGGGCGCTGGCAGCGTGCGCGCGCGGCTCCACATGGCGACCCAACCAGGGCCAGTGCGGCAGCGAGTAGGCCAGCGCAATGCCGGTCAGGCCCAGCGCCCAGCCGGCGCCGATCAGGCTCGATGCCCCGGCCATGTCGAGGGGGCTCTTGATGATGGAGTGAAACAGCAGCACTGGAAAGAACAGAAAATAGACCAGTGTTTCGACCTGCTCCCATACGGTGCGGTTCAGCGCGGTGTAGCGGCACACCAGGTATCCGCTCAGGATCAGCGAGAAATCAGGAAAGAGGAGCTGGACGAAATTCACAGCGCGAGAATAACAGCCAAACCCGGGTCAGGCTGTTTTGCTGACGCCAGCGCCACCGCGGCGGTCGTGCCCGGTGAGGGTTAACATAGACCCTGTTGTGCAAGCTCAATCCAGAGGAGTCATTCATCGTGCATCGTCGAACACTATTTGCTGCAAGTCTGCTTGTATTGGCTGGAACTGCCGCAGCCCAGGGCTATCCGAACAAGGTCATCAAGTTGCAGGTGCCGTTTGCCCCGGGTGGCACGACAGACATCATTGCACGTGTCATTTCGGAGGGCATGGGCAAGGCGCTTGGTCAGCCCGTGGTGATCGAGAACAAGGCCGGAGGCGGCGGCATCATTGGTGCCAGTGAGACTGCCAAGGCCGCACCGGACGGTTACTCGCTTGGCATGGCCACGGTATCGACAACGGCGGCCAATCCGGCGATCAACCCGCGTACGCCGTATAACCCGCTGACGGATTTCACGCCCATCATCAACATTGCGGCGACCCCCAACGTGATTGCTGTGCATCCCGGTTTCCCGGCCAAGGACTACAAGGGCTTTGTTGCTGAACTCAAGCGCAATCCCGGCAAGTATTCGTATTCTTCGTCGGGCACGGGCGGCATTGGCCACCTGCAGATGGAGTTGTACAAGAATTTGAGTGGCACGTTCATCACGCACATTCCCTATCGGGGTGCCGGCCCGGCTCTGAATGACACGGTTGCGGGGCAGGTGCCCATGACCTTTGACAACATGCCATCGGCGATGCCCTTCATTCAGGCCAATCGTCTGGTGGCCATTGTGGTTGCGGCGCCGCAGCGGCTGGCACAGTTGCCGAATGTTCCTACCTTCAAGGAAGTGGGTCTGGAGCCGGTCAATCGCATGGCCTACTACGGCATCTATGGCCCCAAGGGCATGCCACGGGACATCGTGGACAAGATCAACGCGGGTGTGCGCAAGGCCCTCGAGGACCCCATCGTCAAGAAACGCATCGAGGAAACCGGTTCATTCATCATCGGCAATACACCTGAGCAGTTTGCAGCCCAGATCAAGGCTGAATTCGAGGTCTACAAGAAAGTCGTGGAGACCGCCAAACTGAGGCTCGACTGAAGGCGCTGCACCAGCCATTCCATGTCGGCCCAGGCGCTCATAGATGCCTTTATCGACGCCTTGTGGCTGGAAGAAGGGTTGTCAAAAAACACTTTGGCGGCGTATCGACGCGATCTGACCCTGTACGCAAGGTGGCTGCAGGGTCATGGCCGGGTTCTGACCGAGACTTCGGAAGCCGACCTGAATGCCTATTTCTCGGCACAGCACCTGGCGAGCAAGGCGACAACGGCAAACCGGCGCTTGACCGTTTTCAAACGCTACTTCCGCTGGGCTTTGCGCGAGCACATCATCACGTCCGATCCGACGCTCAAATTGCAGGCCGCCAAACAGGCACTGCGCGTGCCCAAAACCATGACCGAAGCCCAGGTGGAGGCTTTGCTTCAGGCGCCAGACACGCAGCACGCGCTCGGTGTGCGCGACCGAACCATGCTGGAACTGATGTATGCCAGCGGCCTGCGGGTGAGTGAACTGGTGACGCTCAAGGTATTCAACCTCAGCCTGTCGGAAAACGTGCTGCGTGTTTTTGGCAAAGGCAACAAGGAGCGGCTGGTTCCTTTTGGTGAGGTGGCCAGTGTCTGGATCAAGCAGTATCTTGAAGGCGCACGAGCACAACTGCTGGGTGGTAAACAGACCGAAGATCTGTTTGTCACGCATCGCGGTGCCAAGGCGGGCAGCGCCATGAGCCGTGTCATGTTCTGGATGATTGTGAAGAGGCATGCCCGCACTGCAGGCATTACGGCTCCCTTGTCACCGCACACCTTGCGCCATGCTTTTGCAACGCATCTGCTCAATCACGGCGCTGACTTGCGCGCGGTGCAGATGTTGCTCGGGCATGCCGATATTTCAACCACGACGATCTACACCCATGTGGCTCTTGAGCGCCTCAAGGTCTTGCATGCACAGCATCATCCACGCGGCTGAACTGCGATACTAAGGATGGAAGGAAGCGAGCAAGATGGCAATTTATGAACTTGAGGGTGTGACGCCCCGCATTTCGGATTCGGCGTGGGTGGCCGACAGCGCCCAGGTCATGGGCAATGTGGAACTGGCGGACGATGCGAGCATCTGGTTTGGCGTGGTGATTCGCGGTGATACGGAGACCATCAGGATCGGGCGCGGCAGCAATATCCAGGACTTGAGCATGCTGCATGCGGATGTCGGCAAGCCACTGACGGTTGGCGAATTCGTGACGGTCGGCCATCGGGTTGTGTTGCATGGTTGCACGATAGGTGATGGCTGCCTGATCGGTATCGGTGCGGTGATTCTCAACGGAGCCAGGATTGGCGAGGGCTGCCTGGTGGGTGCCGGTGCGCTCGTGACGGAGGGTAAGGAGTTCGCGCCGGGTTCCATGATCCTGGGTAGTCCGGCCAGGGTTGTCAGCCAACTCACGCCTGAGCGGATTGCCGGTTTGCGCCACGGTGCCAAGGGCTATATCGACAACACCCGACGATTTCGCGATGGTCTGAAAAGTGTCTGAAGTTCACAAGTTCCTGTTCGACGGTGTGCCGGTGCGTGGTGTGCTGGTACGACTCACAGACGCGTGGACCGAAATCCTGCGCCGCCGTGCCAGTGTCTCGGGTGCTTATGCAGCGCCCGTGCAGAATTTGCTCGGCGAGATGGCGGCCGCGGTCACATTGATGCAATCGAACATCAAGTTCAATGGTGCACTGGTGTTTCAGGTGTTCGGCGATGGTCCGGTCAAGCTGGCTGTGGCCGAGGTGCAGTCCGATTTTGGTTTGCGTGCTACGGCAACTGTTGTCGGCGACGTTGCGCCAGACGCCCGATTGAGCGCTCTGGTCAATTTGAATCACGAGGGCAGGTGTGCCATCACACTGGACCCGAAGGACCGCTTGCCGGGACAGCAGGCTTACCAGGGCGTTGTGCCACTGTCGCTGGACGCTTATACAAAGATCGAGAGTCTGAGTCAGGTGCTGGAGCACTACATGCAACAAAGCGAGCAGTTGGAGACAACGATCGTACTGGCGGCGGACGACAAGGTCGCAGCCGGTCTTCTGATCCAGAGGCTGCCGCTGGCTGGTGTCGCCAACCTGGCTGGTGCTTCTTCCAGGCGCGAAGATGAAATCGATAGCCACGAAGACTACAGGCGCATTTCCATACTGGCTTCAAGCTTGCAGCGCGATGAACTTCTGACGCTCGATAGCGACACGATTCTGCGACGTCTGTTCTGGCAGGAGAAACTCAGAAGTTTGCGCGGTGCGCCGGGCGATGCCTTGCCACACTTCTTCTGCACTTGCAGCCGGGAGCGGGTTGGGAAAATGATTGTTGGACTGGGTCAGGAAGAGGCGCAGAGCATTCTTGTGGAGCGTGGCGAGATCGAGGTTGGATGCGAATTTTGTGGCGCGCAGCAGCGTTTCGACGCAGTCGATGTAGGGCAACTTTTCAGTGACGGCATCAAAATGCCGGAAATTGGCCCCGGTTTGCACTGAGCGGCGTCAGCGACTGGCTGGCGCCTTGGGCGGGCTGGCTATTTGAACAAAAATCTCGTTCGGTTTGACCATTCCGAGTTCCATCCTGGCCTTTTCCTCCACCATCTCAAGCCCTTCCTTGAGGTCCCGCACTTCAGCAGCCAGCCGATCGTTGGCCAGCTGAGCCTGCTGATTTTGCGCATTCTGGCTTCTGAGTTGCTCCGACAGGCGTGCGACCGAAGGGATGCTGCCACGGCCAAACCACAGTTGAGCCTGCAGGATGACAAGCAGGGCGATCAGGACAGCCGGGACAAGGTGCTTGCGCATGCTCAGGCTTCAGACGCAGCGGCCAGTGTTTCAGCGCAGGTTGTAGAACGCCGCACGACCTGGATAAGTGGCAATGTCGCCGAGGTCTTCTTCGATGCGCAACAACTGGTTGTACTTGGCCATGCGGTCCGAGCGGCTAAGCGATCCGGTCTTGATCTGGCCGGCGTTGGTGCCCACGGCAATGTCCGCGATGGTGGAATCTTCGGTTTCTCCCGAGCGGTGGCTGATGACGGCGGTATAGCCGGCGCGCTTGGCCATCTCGATGGCAGCGAAAGTTTCAGTCAGCGTGCCGATCTGGTTGATCTTGATCAGGATGGAGTTGGCAATTCCCTTGTCTATGCCCTCCTTGAAGATCTTGGTATTGGTCACAAACAGGTCGTCACCAACAATCTGAACCTGCTTGCCCAGGCGGTCTGTCAGAACCTTCCAGCCGTCCCAGTCGTTCTCCGCCATGCCGTCCTCGATGCTGATGATGGGGTACTTGTCAACCCAACTCGCCAGCATGTCGGTCCACTCTTGTGAACTCAGTACCAGGCCCTCGCCTTCCAGGTGGTACTTGCCATCCTTGTAGAACTCGCTGGCCGCGCAGTCCAGGCCGATGGCAATCTGCTCGCCCGCCGTGAAACCTGCCTTGTCAATCGCTTCGAGGATCATCTGGATGGCAGCTTCATGGTTGGCCACACTGGGTGTAAAACCACCTTCGTCGCCAACCGCTGTGCTCATGCCTTTGTCGTGGATGATCTTCTTCAGTGCATGGAATACTTCGGCGCCGTAGCGCAAGGCTTCGCGAAAACTCGGAGCCCCCAGCGGAATGATCATGAATTCCTGCAAATCCAGATTGTTATTGGCGTGCGCGCCACCGTTGACGACGTTCATCATGGGCACGGGCAATTGCGAGGCGCCCATGCCACCAAAGTAGCGGTACAGCGGCAAACCGGATTCTTCGGCTGCAGCGCGGGCCACCGCCATCGAGACCGCCAGCATGGCGTTGGCGCCCAGGCGCGACTTGTTCTCGGTGCCATCGAGGTCGATCAGGGTCTTGTCCAGAAAGGCCTGCTCGGATGCGTCGAGTCCCAGTACTGCTTCTGAAATTTCCGTGTTGATGTGCTCGACCGCGGTCAGCACGCCTTTGCCGAGATAGCGGCTCTTGTCGCCGTCACGCAGTTCAATGGCCTCGCGGCTGCCTGTCGATGCCCCGGAAGGCACGGCGGCGCGGCCCATGGTGCCGGACTCCAGCAGTACGTCACATTCGACGGTCGGGTTGCCACGCGAATCAAGAATCTCGCGCCCTACGATGTCAACAATTGCACTCATTGCTTTCTTCCCATATCAAATTGAAAACTAGAATATCAGACGGAAAAACTGCTTTCAAGAAAACCTCGGCGCTTGGTGATGGCGTCGAGTTCCAGCAGAGTTTCAAGTAAGGCACGCATGTGCTTGAGGGGGACCGCATTGGGGCCGTCACTCAGCGCCCTGGTCGGGTCCGGATGGGTCTCCATGAAGAGACCCGCCACACCCACAGCCACGGCGGCCCGTGCCAGCACGGGGACCATTTCGCGCTGGCCACCGCTGCTGCCACCCTGGGCGCCTGGCAGTTGAACCGAGTGCGTGGCGTCGAACACGACGGGCGCACCGGTTTCGCGCATGATGGCAAGTGAACGCATATCCGAGACGAGGTTGTTGTAGCCAAAGCTGACACCACGCTCGCAGGCCATGAAGTTGTCTTCGCTCACGCCGGCTTCACGCGCTGCCGCGCGAGCTTTGTCGATGACGTTCTTCATGTCACCGGGGGCCAGAAACTGGCCCTTCTTGATATTCACCGGCAAACCGGATTGCGCCACTGCACGGATGAAGTCGGTCTGCCGGCACAGGAACGCGGGTGTTTGCAGGACATCGACGACCATCGCAACCTGCGCAATCTGGTCGGCTGAATGAATGTCCGTCAGCACCGGCAGTTTCAGTTCGCCCTTGACCTTGGCCAGTATCTCCAGACCCTCGTCGATGCCGGGGCCACGGTAGGTGATGCCGGAGGAACGGTTGGCCTTGTCAAAACTGCTCTTGAAGATAAAGGGCATGCCCAGGCTTGCAGTGATTTCCTGCAGCGTGCCCGCGGTATCCATCTGCAGCTGTTCGGACTCGATGACGCAGGGGCCAGCGATCAGGAACAAGGGCTGCTGCAAGCCAACCTCAAAGCCGCACAGTTTCATCTGGCAGCCTGGTGGCTCAGTGCCGCCTTGACGAAGGCGTTGAACAGGGGGTGCCCGTTCCAGGGTGTTGACTTGAATTCGGGGTGAAACTGAACCCCGACAAACCAGGGATGCAGCGTGCGCGGCAATTCCACGATTTCAGTGAGCTGCTCGCGTTGCGTCAGTGCCGAAATGACCAGCCCCGCTTTGCGCAGCGCGGCCAGGTAATTGACGTTGGCCTCATAGCGATGGCGGTGCCGTTCGGTCACGACGTCGCCATAGATCTCGTGGGCCAGCGTGCCTTTGACAACATCCGAACTCTGCGCGCCCAGACGCATCGTGCCTCCGAGATCAGAGCTTTCATCTCGGGTCTTGATGCTGCCGTCCTCGTCCTTCCATTCCGTAATCAGGGCAATGACCGGGTGCGGCGTCTCGGGATCGAACTCCGTGCTGTTGGCGTCAACAAGTCCGGCCATATGACGGGCGAACTCGATGGTGGCAACCTGCATGCCAAGGCAAATTCCCAAGTACGGTACTTTGCGCTCCCTGGCAAAACGGGCAGCGCATATCTTGCCTTCGATACCGCGTTTGCCAAATCCGCCGGGGACCAGGATGGCATCAAATTGGGCCAGACTGTCGACGCTTTCGGGAGTCAGCGTTTCGGAGTCGACATAGTCGATGCAAACCTGAACATGACTTTTCATTCCAGCATGGCGCAGCGCCTCGTTGAGCGACTTGTAGCTGTCACTCAAGTCAACATACTTCCCAACCATGGCAATCTTGACCTTGCCCTGTGGATGTTCGGTTTCGTAAACGAGATCGTCCCAGCGCTTCAGGTTGGCCGGATGCGTGTTGAGCCGCAGCTTGTCGCAGATCAGGCCATCCAGGCCCTGCTCGTGCAACATGCGTGGCACCTTGTAGATGGTGTCGACATCCCACATCGAGATGACACCCCAATCGGGCACATTCGAGAACAGCGAGATCTTTTCCCGTTCTTCGGTTGGGATGGGACGGTCGGCGCGGCAGATCAGCGCGTCGGCCTGGATGCCGATTTCACGCAATTGTTTGGCGGTGTGCTGGGTCGGCTTGGTCTTGAGTTCGCCAGCCGCCGCGATCCAGGGTACGTAGCTCAGATGCACAAAGGCCGTGTTGTTGTGTCCCAGTTTCAGGCTCATCTGCCGCACTGCTTCCAGAAACGGCAGGGATTCGATGTCGCCGACAGTGCCGCCGATTTCGACGATTGCCACATCAACTGCATCCGGTGTTCCAAATCCAGCGCCGCGCTTGACGAAGTCCTGGATTTCATTGGTGACATGGGGGATGACCTGCACTGTCTTGCCCAGGTAGTCGCCGCGCCGCTCCTTTTCCAGCACGCTCTTGTAGATCTGGCCAGTCGTGAAATTGTTGGCCTTGCGCATGCGGGTTTCCACGAAGCGCTCGTAGTGACCCAGATCGAGATCGGTCTCGGCTCCGTCGTCAGTCACGAACACTTCACCGTGCTGAAAAGGTGACATGGTGCCGGGATCGACGTTGAGGTAGGGGTCCAGCTTGATCAGAGTGACTTTGAGGCCTCGCGATTCCAGAATCGCAGCTAAGGAGGCTGAGGCGATTCCCTTGCCAAGGGAGGACACCACACCGCCGGTGACGAAGACAAATTTGGTCATGTCAGGTTGAGCTTTGTGCTCAATGGGGTGGAAATGTGAATTATAGAGTTCCTTCTTCTTTCGAATCTCACGCTTCGGTGAATCATTTATAGCCCGGCCAAGAATGCAAGCCAATCGATCACCCCAACGCCACGCGACGCGAACTGGCTGACGGGCTCTGCTACATTGCGCACCATGAATGATCTTGTTGGAAAACACATTGTTTTGGGCTTGACAGGCGGCATTGCCTGTTACAAGGCGGCTGAGTTGTGCCGGGCATTGATCAAGGAGGGTGCCACTGTCCAGGTCGTGATGACGGCGGCAGCGCAGCAGTTCATCACCCCCGTCACCATGCAGGCCTTGAGCAACCACCCCGTTTACGAGTCGCAGTGGGATGCGCGTGAGCCCAACAGCATGGCGCATATCAACCTCAGTCGTGAGGCGGACGCCGTTCTGATCGCACCTTGCAGCGCCGACTTTATGGCCAAGCTTTTGCATGGACGCGGCGACGATCTGCTCAGCCTGCTCTGTCTGGCGCGCCCGCTGGACCAGGTGCCTTTGCTGCTGGCACCGGCGATGAACCGCGAGATGTGGGCTCATCCCGCCACGCAACGCAATGTGGAGCAGTTGCGCGCCGATGGCGCCACGGTTTTCGCGGTGGGCAGCGGCGATCAGGCCTGTGGTGAAAGTGGTGACGGCCGCATGCTCGAAGCACAAGAATTGCTCGAAGATGTAATTGCCTTTTTTCAACCCAAGGTTCTGGCTGGTGCACAGGTTCTGATCACTGCGGGCCCGACTTACGAAGCCATCGATCCGGTGCGCGGTATCACCAATCTGTCGAGTGGCAAGATGGGTTTTGCCATGGCACGCGCGGCGCAGGAGGCCGGAGCGGCCGTGACGCTGGTGGCTGGGCCGGTGCATCTGCCCACGCCACGTGGCGTCAACCGGATTGATGTAACTTCGGCTCAGTCGATGTTTGATGTGACGGTAGAGCAGGCCCAAAGCGCCAGTATCCTTGTCGCAACGGCGGCGGTGGCCGACTGGCGCGTTGCGAATCCTGTGGAACAGAAAATCAAGAAAGAAGCGGGCGCCGCGGCGCCGAGCCTGGCCTTTGTTGAAAACCCCGACATTCTGGCGACAGTGGCCCGATCCGGGCGAAGCCGCTCCGGGGCGCTTTATTGCGTCGGGTTTGCAGCGGAAAGCCAGGATCTGCTGGCCAATGCACAGGCCAAGCGTTTGCGCAAGGGTGTACCACTGCTGGTTGGCAATATCGGCCCCGCCACGTTTGGACAGGATGACAACGCACTGTTGCTGGTGGATGAGCACGGTGCCACAGAAATGAAGCGCGACTCCAAACTGGCACTCGCGCGCCGCTTGATCAAAGAAATTGCTGCCAGGCTACAGCGCAAAGAAAAATGACATGAAGATTGCCGTCAAGATCATCGACCCGCGCTTGGCGGATCAGCTACCGGCCTACGCCACGCCAGGCAGTGCAGGGCTGGACTTGCGGGCCTGCCTGCAGGAGCCTTTGACGCTGCAAGCCAACGCCTGGGAACTCGTCCCCACTGGCATTGCGATTTACCTGGCCGATCCGGGCTTTGCTGCACTGATCCTGCCGCGCTCCGGGCTGGGCCACAAGCACGGCATTGTGCTGGGGAATCTGGTCGGGCTGATTGACAGCGACTATCAGGGTCAACTGATGGTGAGCGCCTGGAATCGCAGCGATGTCGCGTTCACGATAGAGCCGATGGAGCGCATCGCACAGTTGGTGATTGTCCCGGTGCTACAGGCGCAGTTTGAGGTGGTCACAGAGTTCCCCGCCAGCGTGCGCGGGGAGGGTGGGTACGGGTCTACCGGCAAGTCCTGAATCAGTGCAGGGTGTCGCTGGCGGGAGGACTGGCGTGCAGGGGCCGGACCTTGAAGAAGCCCGTTCCTGCAGAGCGACGGGCAATTTCTTCTTCGCCGGCTTCGCGAACCGCCTCGACCTTCAGCTTCAGACGCAAGGCCATGCCGGCCAGGGGATGATTGCCATCGAGCACCACGTGCTCCGGGTAGATATCGGTCACCGTGTAAAAAACATCGCGTGGTGCTTGTGCGCTGCAACCCTGTGGCAGCGCTGAGCCTTCAATCACCATGCCTTCTTCGAGTTCGGCGGGGAAGAGCAGACGAGGCTCAAGGAAGAGAAGTTGGTCGTTGAAATCGCCAAAGCCCTGTTCCGGCTCGATCTGCAGTTCGACCGCGGCACCGACCTGATATCCTTGGAGTGCCTGTTCGATGATTTTGAACAGGTCGTCGCCACCGACCAGAAACTCGACCGCTTGCTCCAGCACGTCGAGTTCCTCGCCCAGCGTATCGGTTAACTTCCAGGTCAGAGCGACCACACATTGTTGATTGATTTCCATAGGAGAATTGTCGCAGTTTCAATAAGCTGTGTTTATTGCGGGACAGACCGCTTTGGGGAGCACCTATGACTGATTCTTTGGCAAGTGGCCGGTTTTCGGGGCGCGAAGCCTTTTCGCAACTGGTGCGTGATGCGCTGGCCTGTGCGGCTCGTGAAGGCTGGCAGGAGATGATTCTGAGCGATGCAACGTTCGAGGACTGGCCATTGCGCGAGTTGGTCGTGGTTGAGTCGCTGCAGGCCTGGTCGGCGTCGGGCCGGCGCATGACCTTGTTGGCGAGTCGTTACGATGAGGTGTTGCGATTGCATCCCCGGTTTGTGAGTTGGAGGAGAACCTGGGGCCACATCATTGATTGCCGTGTTGCCCGTGCCGGCACGCCCGTTGATTTTCCGAGCGCAATCTGGAGCAGGAACTGGTTTCTGCAGCGCCTGGATGTGACGCGCAGCTCCGGTGTTTGTGGTCATGACCCCGAACGTGCAGTCAGCCTCAGGGAGTTTCTGGATGAGAGGATTCGAGAGAGTTCGCCCGGTTTTCCGGCGTCCACTCTGGGCCTGTAAGTTGCTGTAGTTTTATACAGGGAAATCGCGATTTCCGACTACAATCGGGCCCCTATGGCAGTCAAATCAATACCCGTCTATTCGGAAGCGTCGATCCGAGTCCTCAAGGGGCTGGAGCCGGTCAAACAGCGCCCGGGTATGTACACCCGAACAGACACGCCCTTGCATGTGATTCAGGAAGCGCTTGATAACGCCGCCGATGAGGCACTGGCCGGACATGGGAAGAAGATCAAGGTTCTGCTGCATGCCGATGGCTCGGTCAGCATCGAGGACGACGGTCGGGGTATTCCGTTTGGCCTGCACCCGGAGGAAAACGCACCCGTCATCGAACTGGTTTTCACGCGGCTGCACGCTGGAGGCAAGTTTGACAAGGGCAAGGGCGGTGCTTACAGCTTTTCGGGCGGCTTGCACGGTGTTGGCGTCAGCGTGACGAACGCCCTGGCGTCACGTATGGAGGTCACGACTTACCGTGAAGGCACGGTGGCGCGCCTGGTCTTTGCCGGCGGCGACGTGATCGAGCCATTGCAGTTGCGCCCCCAAGGCGAGGGCGACCGAAAGACGGGAACCATCGTGCGGGTCTGGCCTGACGCCAAGTACTTTGAGACGTTAGCCTTACCGATGGCTCCCCTCGCCCATCTGCTGCGCAGCAAGGCGGTGCTGATGCCTGGCGTCAGCGTCACGTTGTCCAATGAGAAGACCAGGGAAACGCAGCACTGGATTTTCAAGGGGGGCTTGCGCGACTACCTGAGCCAGACGCTGACCGGTGAGTTGGTCATCCCGGTCTTTGAAGGCGAGGGTTATGCCGATGCGCAGAGCGACAACTTTGCCGAGGGCGAGGGTGCGGCCTGGTGCGTGGCTTTCACAGAAGACGGGCAGCCGGTGCGCGAAAGTTACGTGAACCTGATCCCGACGCACGACGGCGGTACCCATGAAAGCGGCCTGCGCGATGGCCTGTTCACTGCAGTCAAGAGTTTTATCGAACTGCACTCGCTGCTGCCCAAGGGCGTCAAGCTGTTGCCGGAGGATGTTTTTTCCCGTGCCAGCTATGTCTTGTCTGCCAAGGTGCTGGATCCGCAGTTTCAGGGGCAGATAAAGGAGCGCCTGAATTCGCGTGATGCGGTTCGTCTGGTATCGAGTTTTGTCCGCCCCAGTCTGGAACTGTGGCTGAACCAGGACGTCGAGTACGGAAAGAAGCTTGCCGAACTCGCCATCAAGGCGGCCCAGACGCGGCAGAAGGCGGGTCAGAAGGTCGAGAAGCGCAAGGGCTCTGGCGTCGCCGTGCTGCCTGGCAAGCTGACTGATTGCGAAAGTCGTGATCTGGCGCACAACGAAGTCTTTCTGGTGGAGGGTGACTCGGCTGGTGGCAGCGCCAAGATGGGGCGCGACAAGGAAAGTCAAGCCATATTGCCCCTGCGCGGGAAGGTGCTCAACACCTGGGAGGTGGAGCGGGACCGCCTGTTTGCCAACACCGAAATACACGACATTGCGGTGGCCATTGGTGTTGATCCACATGGTCCGAATGACACACCCGACCTGAGCGGGTTGCGTTATGGCAAGGTGTGCATTCTGTCCGATGCCGATGTCGATGGCTCGCACATTCAGGTCTTGCTGCTGACCCTGTTCTTCAGGCATTTTCCGAAGCTGATTGAAGCCGGGCATGTGTTTGTGGCGAGGCCACCGTTGTTCCGGGTGGACGCTCCGGCGCGGGGCAGGAAACCAGCATCCAAGGCCTATGCGCTGGACGAAGGCGAACTGACGGCCATCCTCGACAAGTTACGCAAGGAAGGTGTGCGCGAGACCGCCTGGAGCATCAGCCGCTTCAAGGGTCTGGGTGAAATGAATGCGACGCAGCTATGGGAAACCACGCTGAATCCGGATACACGCCGTTTGCTGCCGGTGGCGCTTGGTGACATCGACTTTGCTGCGACGGAGGCCTTGATCACCAAGCTCATGGGCAAGGGAGAGGCAGCCGCCCGGCGAGAGTTGATGGAACTCCATGGGGATTCAGTCGAAATCGATGTGTAACGGTGAGGTTTTTCATAGCTCCTGCTGTGCTTGTATGCGCGGCGCAGCGGCGCGGTTTGGCTGCCTCCTCATGCTGGAGTACCAGAAATCGTCGGCCACCCAACCCAGCCCAGCCGCTTCGCCGGTTTGTAGTATGCGCATTACCGATGTTTCCAGAATTCAAAACACACGCTTTCGTCATCGCGAGGCCGCAGGCCGTGGCGATCCATGCTACCGGACTTCCTGGATTGCCGCGTCGCTACGCTCCTCGCAATGACGATCCAGACTGTCATGATTTATGGAATATTCGATAGGAAGACTGCCCCGCACATCAAGGTGATGACCAATGACCGACCAAGCAACTCTAGATCTCGCACCGATTCCTGCTGACGACGACAGCCAACTCAATCTCGCCACCTACGCGCA
>CAIYMN010000013.1 GCA_903927295.1 uncultured beta proteobacterium
GAGCGAACGGTGAGCTCGAGCTCGTCCACCGGGCGCAGCAGGATCGGGTCGAACTGCGTGCTGCCACGCGGTGCCGGCGCGTCAAAGGCGGCCAGTTCGGTGCCTTCAAGCTGTGCAAACACGGCCAGTTGCTCAACCAGGATTCTGGCCGATGCGCGGACTGCTTCTTCAGCCGAGATGGCGCCGTTGGTTTCGATGTCCACCACCAGTTTGTCGAGGTCGGTGCGCTGTTCAACGCGCGCACTCTCCACCGTGTAGCTGACGCGCTTGACCGGGGAAAAGGAAGCGTCGAGCACGATGCGGCCAATGGACTTGGTTGGCTCATCGCCGTGGCGGCGCATGGTGCCTGGCACGTAGCCACGGCCCTTTTCAACCTTGATCTGCATGTCGAGCTTGCCGCCCTGAGAGAGGTGGGCAATGATGTGCTCGGGGTTGACGATTTCTACGTCGTGCGGGGTCTGGATGTCGCTCGCGGTAACAGCGCCTTCGCCGTCTTTGCGCAAACTCAGTGTCACCTCTTCACGATTGTGGAGCTTGAAGACAACGCCCTTGAGGTTGAGCAGGATGTTGACCACGTCTTCTTGCACGCCGTCAATCGATGAGTACTCGTGCAAGACGCCAGCGATGGTGACTTCAGTCGCCGCGTAGCCCGGCATGGAGGAGAGCAGGACACGGCGCAATGCGTTGCCAAGCGTGTGACCATAGCCGCGCTCGAAGGGCTCCAGAGCAACCTTGGCCCGATGGGCGGAAAGATGCTCGACGTTGATGGCTTTGGGTTTCAGTAAACTATTTTGCATGCAGACTTCCTCTCAATACCCCCGGCTCATTACACCGGTAAGGCTGGCGAAGCACCTGAAGCACAGTAACTGCGCCCCAGGAACGATTTTGAACAAATAATGTTTTAGTAAAACTCTTAACGCGAATACAACTCGACAATCAGCGATTCGTTGACGTCGGCGGCAAACTGATCACGATCAGGAACCGACTTGAAAACGCCTTCGGCCTTTTCAATATTGACTTCAACCCAGCTCGGCATACCGACTTGTTGTGCCAATTGCAGCGCTTCAACAACACGGTTTTGCTTCTTGGACTTCTCACGAACGGCAACCACGTCGCCGGCCTTGACCATGAAAGACGGAATATTGACCGCCTTGCCATTGACCGTCAGCGCCTTGTGCGACACCAACTGGCGCGCCTCGGCGCGGGTCGAGCCGAAGCCCATGCGGTAGGCGACATTGTCCAGACGCGATTCGAGCAAGGACAGCAGGTTCGCACCGGTATTGCCCTTACGGCTATCGGCTTCCTCAAAATAGCGGCGGAACTGCTTCTCCAGAATGCCATACATGCGCTTGACTTTTTGCTTTTCGCGCAGCTGCAGACCGTAGTCGGAGGTACGTGCTCCCGAGGTCCGGCCGTGTTGACCCGGTTTGGAGTCGAATTTTGCCTTGTCTCCAATGGAGCGACGGGCGCTCTTGAGAAAAAGGTCTGTGCCTTCTCGGCGGGACAATTTGGCCTTGGGGCCTAGATAGCGTGCCACTTGAACTTCCTTTATGTCATCTGCCGCACATCAGTGCGGGAGCCACCAGCTAATGCCGGTGGCGGTGGGCTTGTTAAAACTGGTGCCGAATTTAGATACGGCGGCGCTTCTGTGGACGGCAACCGTTGTGCGGTACCGGGGTCACATCGGCAATCATGTTGATGCGAATACCAAGAGCGGCCAAAGCACGAACCGAAGATTCGCGACCAGGACCAGGACCCTTGATTTCAACATCAAGATTCTTGATTCCCTGTTCGATGGCAGCGCGACCCGCCACCTCGGACGCGACCTGCGCCGCAAACGGCGTGGACTTGCGGGAACCCTTGAAACCCTGACCACCCGAGGACGCCCACGACAAGGCATTGCCTTGACGATCGGCGATCGTGATGATGGTGTTATTGAACGAAGCGTGGACGTGCGCTATGCCGTCTGCTACGTTTTTGCGAACCTTTTTGCGGACCCGTTGGGCCGCATTACTGGCGGGAGCTTTTGCCATAGTGGTCTTTCAATCCCTGTTATTTCTTCAAAGATGCAGCGGCCTTGCGGGGGCCTTTGCGGGTGCGGGCATTGGTCCGCGTACGTTGACCACGCACAGGCAGGCCACGCCGATGACGGAATCCGCGGTAACAACCGATGTCCATCAAGCGTTTGATGTTCATGGTCGTTTCACGACGCAGATCACCTTCAATGGTGAATTGCGCAATCTGGTCGCGAATTTTTTCCAGATCCGAGTCAGTCAAATCCTTGACCTTCTTGGAGTAGGCGATGCCACAAGCTTCGCAAATCTTGCGAGCGCGGTTGCGACCGATCCCGAAGATGGCTGTCAGGCCAATTTCAGAATGCTGTTGCGGCGGAATATTGATGCCAGCGATACGTGCCATTTTCGTCCTCTAAAACTTTTTGCAATCAACCCTGGCGCTGCTTGTGACGCGGATCCGAGCAGATCACACGCACCACGCCCTTGCGCCGAATTACCTTGCAGTTACGGCAAATTTTCTTGACCGAAGCCGAAACCTTCATTTCA
>CAIYMN010000014.1 GCA_903927295.1 uncultured beta proteobacterium
ACTTCGGCTGCTGTCAGTCTGGCCAACAGCGTGTCATAAAAGACAACGCGCTTGGCCGCTCCGAATCCCGTAAAGTAGGCGTTGGCGTGGGCACTGCGCTTGCTCCCGTCCATCACAAAGAGTCCTTTGGCTGCAAAACCGCACCGTTTCATAAGAGCGGTCACACGAGATTTAAGTGCCTCGTCCGTCATTGGGGAAAATTTGTTGAATAGGGGTGCAATGAACGCCGGATATATCAACAAGAGAAGGAGATTGAATCCGATCCAAAAGCCCCAAGCCCACAGCCACCAGTTGCTGCCAGCTGCACCCATTAACCATAAAACAACGGTCACAACGGGCAATCCGACTATCAGGCCAATGATGCCCGATTTAGCCAAATCGATGAGCCAAAGTTCAATGGTCATCGTGTTGAAACCAAAACGTGCCTCGATAACAAACGTTTTGTAAAGGGAAAGTGGTGCGTCAAGTATTCCATTGACGACTGAAAAACTTGCCAACAGTGCCACTTGTTGCACCAGGCCGCCACTGAGCCAATCGAACAGCACTTGATTGAGGATCGAAAGTCCGCCTAAAAATGTCCAGCTTACAAGGATGATCGAGCCAACTGCCAGTTCCAGCAGGTCAGTGCCAGCCTTCGCGACCGTGTAGTCAGCAGCCTTTTGATGAGCGGCCAGCGTGACGGTCTGGACAAAGGCGCCGGGTACTGTGCTGCGATGCAGCGCTACATGCCGGACTTGTCGGACAGTGAGCCAAATCTTCAGCAGGATGCTGATCGCCAGGGCCAGCGCAAAGGAGATGGTTAGCATCCATGCGGGGGAGAGAGAAGAATGTAAATCAGACATGGCGACCAAGTTTAGGTCATCAGCGACAATTCGGCCTATGAACACGCAGAACAATCTCGCGCCGATTGTGACTCTTGGGAAATCCGATCAAAATCTGATCTGGCTTGATTGCGAAATGACGGGTCTGGACCCGCAACTTGACCGGATTCTCGAAATTGCAGTTATTGTTACCGGGCCGAAGCTTGAATGCCGCACCGAGGGTCCGGTTTTGGTTGTTCACCAGAGCACGGAACAACTCGACAGGATGGATGCATGGAACAAGGGTACGCACGGGAAGAGTGGATTGATTGAAAAGGTCAAGCTGTCAGTGCTTTCCGAGGAGGAAGCGGAAAGGCATTTGATTTCATTTCTCTCAGAGTATGTACCCAAGAACAGTTCTCCCATGTGTGGCAACAGCATAGGTCAGGATCGACGCTTTCTGGTCAAGTACATGCCCAAGCTCGAGGCATTCTTTCACTACCGAAATCTGGACGTGAGCACTCTCAAGGAGTTGTCCAAGCGCTGGCGCCCGGAAGTCTACGGGTCGTTCAAGAAGCAACAACGACATACGGCGCTGGCCGACGTGCACGAGTCAATTGACGAGCTGGAGCACTATCGCAAGCATTTCCTCAATTTGGCCAATTAGGTAGAAACCCGAATTTGTGCAATAATCCAAGGCTGCACTGAAAACAGCGGTGCAGTTTGTACATCTCCTTCATTCACAGGGTCCAAAGCGGTTTCATTGTTGAAATCCCGCAGCAAAGGACCCCCCGTGCTGATTGACTCATTCTGGGTTGGCGCAGGTTCCGTTTGATGGTTGATGTTTTTTAACCATTGACGGAGCAGTTGCATACCCTGCAACACTCGCGTGTGAGTAAATTCATGACTGACGCTATTCAAGCGACAGGCGATATATCGCCTGTCGAAAACATTTCCAATCAAACGGCAGCACTGCCGGCCACAGTAGACACGACTGTGCCGGTTGCTGATCAGATCCCCAATGGGTTTCTGATCTTTGGCCTGGCTCCCGAGTTGCTTCATGCAGTGAAAGACCTGGGATTCACTCAGCCGACAACGGTACAGCAGAAGACCATCCCTCTGGCTATGCAAGGCCACGCTGTGCCTGACGAAGCCGCACGCTTTATCGACTTGATGGTGTCCAGTCAAACCGGTAGCGGTAAAACGGCGGCTTTCTTGTTGCCGGTCTTGCACACGTTGCTGACACAGCAGGCACAGGCCGAGGCAAAAGAACGTGCGGACTTTGAGCACGCAGTGGCGCAAGCCGCTGCCAGGGGCGAGGCGCCGCCAAAGCGTGCCAAGCGCAAGGATCCAACCAATCCGCGGAATTTTTCTGCGGCAGCCCCAGGCGCGCTGGTTGTCTGCCCCACGCGCGAACTTGCTCAACAGGTTGCACATGATGCCATTGATCTGGTTCAGCATTGCCGGGGTTTGCGGATCGCCAACATTGTGGGAGGTATGCCATACCAGTTGCAGATCGCCAAACTACAGAATGCCAATCTCGTGGTCGCCACGCCAGGCCGACTGCTTGACCTTCAGCGTTCCATGCAAATCAAGTTGGACCAGGTTCAATTCCTCGTGGTTGATGAAGCCGACCGGATGCTTGATCTGGGTTTTTCGGATGATTTGGCCGAAATCAACCAGTTGACCATAGCCCGCAAGCAGACCATGATGTTCAGCGCAACTTTTGCGCCACGCATCCAACAGCTTGCTTCCCGAGTGATGCGTGAACCTCAGCGTTTGCAGATTGACAGCCCGCAGGAAAAACATCAAAACATCGAGCAAAAGCTTTTCTGGGCCGATAACGCTCAGCACAAGCGTAAGCTGCTGGATCACTGGTTGCGCGACAGCAGCATCAATCAGGCTATCGTTTTTGCCAGTACGCAAATTGAATGCGACGGCTTGGCCAATGATTTACAGCAGGAGGGATTCTCCGCTGTCGCTTTGCATGGTGCGTTGAGCCAGGGGCTGCGAAATCGTCGTTTGATGGCCTTACGGCAAGGGCAGGTCCAGATTCTGGTGGCAACTGATGTTGCTGCACGCGGTATCGATGTACCCACTGTCAGTCACGTGTTCAATTTTGGTTTGCCCATGAAGGCTGAAGACTACACGCACCGTATCGGCCGGACTGGCCGCGCTGGACGCGATGGTCTGGCGGTGACTTTCGCGGAGTTCCGTGATCGCCGCAAGATCATGGATATCGAGTTTTACAGTCGCCATCAATTCAAGGGCGAAACAATTGCCGGCCTGGAGCCACAACAGCGTTTTCTGGATTCACGTCCCAATTCCAACTTTGGGGGCCGTGATGGTCGTGGAAACAGCACCACGCATCCCTCCCGCGAACGCAATTTCGGCGGCTCTGGGCGACCATCGGGCTTTGCCGGGAATCGCGGAGGTTTCCCGGACGGAAATGCGGCTGGTAACCGCGAAGCCTTCAGCTATGAACGCAAAGGTGGTTTTAACGACCGATTTTCCAGCGCGCGAAATGACAGTGCTGCGCCGCGCGGCGATTTTGGCCCACGCAAACCGTCCTTTGGCAAGCCGATAGGCGTGAAGCCAGGTAACGCTGGGAAGGTCTTCGTACCTCGCGATGCCAAAAAGAGATTGACACGAAGTGCGTGACCGTTAACTATCGAATTTGGAGTACGGAGTTGCCACCTTCTTGCTCTATAATCGACCGCTGAGCAGAAAGATCTCGAGTCATTTTTGCTTGGTCGTTGCAGTCCAACTGCAGTGACAATTTCCGGAAATTGTTTTATTAACTCACTAGGTATTTTCAAATGAAAAAAACGCTCATTTTGGCTGCGATTATTGCTGCAGCTGCTTTGGTTGCTTGTGGTAAGAAAGAGGAAGCTCCTGCACCTGCACCCGCTCCCGCACCTGCTGCGGCTCCCGCACCTGCGGCTTCCGCACCTGAGGCTGCTGCTTCCAGCGCTGCTGCTCCCGCTTCCGCTGCTGCTCCCGAAGCTGCTGCTAGCGCCAAGAAGTAAGTAGTCTGCCTTTCCGCTCAACCCAGGTTGAGAAAAAAAGCCACCGCATGGTGGCTTTTTTATTGTCTGCGCAATTTGTGACGGAGGTGCCCCGGAATTTCGCGGGGCACCGTAGTTGCCCGGTTTGGATTACTTCAGGTCGTCTGCGATCACTTTGACGATTCGCTGCGCATTGGCTGATGTGTCGGCGGAACCGCTCCCGCTGAGGACCGACACCGTTGTCGATTCGCCCTGGCTGACTAATTTGATGCGGTATTTCAAGGGGGCAACATTGTCTTTGGATGTGCCGAAGAGGGTTCCAAACAGACCTGGTTCCGATTTCTCTGACGAAGAGTCAACATATCGGACAAAGTAAATGCCTTGGCTGCGGTCCCGGTCCTCGACGGTGAAGTTTGCCCGATCAAGCGCCAGGCCAACTCGTCGCCAGGCTCGGTCAAAGGGCTCATCAATTTGAACTACCGTAGCCCCGTCAACCACGGCCGTGCGAGCAACGCTCTTGGCGGGGGCAACCGCGATCAGGGCTTTCGATTGTTCCTTGGTTGCTCCGAGTTTGGTCATCAATCGGCTTAGAAACTCCGCTTCAAGTTCGGGGTCAGGTGCCTTCGGTTGCCAGACGGTGGAATCTTTTTCTTTGCTTCTGTAAACCTCCATCATGCCACGGTGGCTGATGTAAATTTCAGTTCCACCGCTTGCGTTGCGCTCAAACCGAGTGCGAAATTTGTCGCGTTCGCCGGTGGAATACAGTGAATCAAATACTCGTCCCAGCGTGCTTCGGATGAAGTCCTGGGGGAGCTTGGCGCGGTTCTCCGCCCATTCAGTCTCCATGATGCCGAGATTGGCCTGGTCGAGGATCAAAAGGAAGCCATTTTCCTGCCAGAAATCGCGAACTGTGTCCCAAAGTTTGTCAGCCGGCCGACCGATGACCAGCCAACGCTGGTTGCCCGCTCGTTCAATGCGCGCGTCACCCAACTCTGTGAGTGCGGTAGGCGCGGATTGTGTGCCTTGTCCGAGCTGGAAGCTTGACGCCGTGACCACTCCACCCGGGACAGCATACCTCGTGTTACGTGCGAGTTGCGTCAAGTCAGGCGGGACGTCCAGTGACGGACCCTTGCCTGCGCTTTTGTAGTTGATCTTGTCACTATCGAGAACCGAGCATGCCGCCAATGTCAGCGCGAGGCCCAGTAGTACGAGTTTGCAGAAATGATTCACAAAAAATGTTCCCTTAGGGTGATGAAAAAGTAGGGCAATATCTGTTAGATCAGACCGGTTGCGCGCAAAGCGCTTTCCACTGTCGCTTCGTTGGCCTGCGTCAAACGGGTCATTGGCAGACGCATCGTTCCCCCACACAGCTTCATTCTCGCCATGGCCCATTTCACCGGAATCGGGTTGGCTTCGACAAACAGGTGCTTATGCAAGGGCAACAACCTGAATTGAATTTCCATTGCCTTTGCTCTGTCACCAGCGATGGCGGCCATACACATTTCATGCATCAGCCTGGGCGCCAAATTGGCCGAAACGCTGACGTTGCCCTGACCGCCGCATAGCATCAGGGCGACGGCCGTTCCGTCATCACCAGAGTAAATGGCAAAGCCCGCTGGCGCTTCGCGGATAAGCCACTGGGCCCGTTCAATATTTCCGGTTGCTTCCTTGATTCCAACAATACCGTCGAGCTGCGCCAGACGCAGTACCGTGTCATGCGCCAGATCAGCGACCGAGCGACCCGGGACGTTGTAGAGCACCATTGGCAGGTCAACCGCCTCTGCGATGGCCTTGAAGTGCAGATACTGGCCCTCCTGTGTCGGCTTGTTGTAGTAGGGAACAACCTGAAGTTGACAGTCGGCGCCAACTGCTTTGGCGAAACTGGCCAATTCGATCGCTTCGGCTGTGGAATTGGCACCGCATCCAGCCATGATCGGTATGCGCCCCGCTGCTTGTTCGACTGCAACACGGATGATTTCGCAGTGCTCCTGGACATTGACCGTGGGCGATTCACCCGTGGTGCCAACGACACCGACACAGTCAGTTCCCTCTGCAATGTGCCAATCGATCAGTTTACGCAAGGAGGGATAATCCACCTTGCCGTCTTCATGCATGGGTGTAACGAGCGCCACGATGCTGCCGGTGATCTGGCTGAATGAGGAAGTCATGTCCAAGTGCTCTTTATCGTCGTAAAGACGCATTCTAACTAGAGAGCAAGGCGCCTTGGCAACCGCAAGTCGGGATTCGGTGAATCCGGTTTCACGGCGGCAATTCTCTGCAGAAAGCGCGCTGGTTGATCAAGAAAACCTTCTTCAAAGGCGACGATGCGCAAACTCGCAAAGGCGCCCAGCAATTCCGCCGGCTGTAGCAGAAAATCTGAACGGCTTGGTTTGCCGACAGTTTCATTGCCGGCAGAGAACGTTTCATAAATGAGCAGACCGCCAGGAGCCAGACTCGCCGCGATGAGCGGGAAGATCGGCCGCCAAAGATAGTTCGTTACAACGACGGCTCCAAACTGCTGCGTGTGCTTCCCGTTCTGGAGTGGCCAGGGGGCATTCTCGAGATCCGCCAGAATTGCTCGGCCGAACCTTGCGGCCGTGTCCAATGCCTCGGCGGAGCGATCAATGCCGGTGACCTTGTGACCCTGTTCGGCAAACCATTTCATATGGCGTCCTTGGCCGCAGGCGACGTCAAGTACCGATTCTCCCGGTGCAAGCAAGTGAGACCAGCGTTTGACCCAGGCCGATGCCGAAGCGAGGTCGCGCAAGAGGTGTCTTTCCGTATCCTGTGACATACCGTCTTGTCTAGAAACAGCCCCAAACCTGATTTGCCAGCGTGACAAGAAAGTCGGGCCGTGCGTAGAGCGAAAACACTGCCAGTAACAGCGCCGCCGCGCCGATGTAGAGCAGTATTTCTTTGCCGTGTTTCACGATTTCAGGTCGTCCGAAGCGCCGTTTCCCGGACGATGGAGGCTTCCTTGATGGGCAGGTTTACCAGCGCGGCCAGCAGCCCCAACGCGATGGAGATATACCAGACAAGATCGTAGCTGCCGGTTCGATCGTACAGGTATCCGCCAAGCCAGACTCCGATAAATGAGCCGATCTGATGGCTGAAAAATACAAAGCCGCTGAGCATGGAAAGATGCGACACACCGAAGATTTGTGCGACAGTCGCGTTCGTAGGGGGCACGGTCGATAGCCAAAGCAAACCCATGACGCTGGAAAATACATATACGCTCCAGGGCGATAGTGGTGCCAACAGAAACAGGCTGATGGCAATGGAACGAGCGAAATAGATGAAGGCCAGAATGTTCTTCTTCTGTAGTTTTTGTCCCAACGCACCCGCTGCGTAGGTGCCAAATACATTGAACAGGCCGATCAGTGCCAAGGCGTAGCTTGCTACTTGCGGAGACACACCTTTGTCTTTCAGGTAGCTCGGCATATGGACGCCAATGAAGACGACCTGAAAGCCGCAAACGAAAAAACCGGCCATCAGCAATTGGAAACTTGGGTGCTTGAAAGCCTCGCGCAAGGCTTGAACAATGGATTGTTGATGTCGGCTGGTCAAGCCGCCGGTGAGACCCGGCTCGCGCAGTCCCCACGCGACAGGAACTGCCATCAAGGTGGAGACGCCAAGGACGATCAGTGCTGCCTGCCATCCCAGGCTGCCAATCAGGAATCCCTCGGTCGGCACCATCAGGAATTGACCGAAGGAACCGGCTGCTGCTGCCACACCCATGGCCCAGGAGCGCTTCTGCGCTGACACGTTGCGACCAATGACACCGTAAATGACGGCGTAGGTTGTGCCGGCCTGCGCCATGCCGATGAGCACTCCCGCAGCCATTGAAAACAGCAGTGGCGTGTTGGCAAAGGCCATGCCGATGAGTCCGATGGCATACAAAATGGCACCTCCAACAATCACCCGGAAGGCGCCAAACCGGTCAGCCAGCATACCGGCAAATATGCCGGAAAACCCCCACACCAGGTTTTGCAGAGCAATGGCAAAGGCGAAGGTTTCACGACTCCAACCCTGACTTTGCGTTACGGGTTGAAGCCACAGGCCAAAGCCGTGCCGGATGCCCATGGATAGCGTCACGACGGTGGCGCCACACAGAAGGACCTGCAGCATGGGTAGTGGTTTTGTGGATGGATTGCCAGGCATGCCAGGTGGAGTTCAGAGTTGCAGGGGGAGGTCGGCGCCTTGACCGCGGAGCGATGGGCAGGTAGATCATTTTACGTAGTAGCGATGACGTGCGGCGTCAATGCGCGAAAATGACACATGGATAAACAGGCATTAAGGTGAGTCAGCACATGAAGATCGAAAAAAACAGCGCCGTCACATTGCACTACAAATTGAGCGATGTCGCCGGCAAAGTACTGGAACGAAGCGAAGAACCAATGACGTATCTTCATGGTGGCTATGGCAATCTGTTTGTCAAGGTGGAGCAGGCGCTGGAAGGGAAAACTGCAGGCTGTCAGACAACACTCGAACTGGCCGCGCAGGATGCTTTTGGTGAGCGCGATGAGAGCCTGGTACAGGTCATCCCAAAATCGGAATTTCCACCCGGCGTCAAGGTCGGCGGACAACTTCAGGCACAAGGTCGGGATGGACGTGCGCGGATGTTTTCCGTGGCGAAGATCAAGGGCCAGTCTGTCATGCTTGATGGAAACCATCCGCTTGCCGGCAAGGCTTTGCGGTTTTCACTGACCGTGACTGAAGTTCGGCCTGCGACTGACGACGAGATCGCCCACGGTCATGCGCATGGGGCGCATGGCCATCATCACTCTTAGCGAAAGTGAGCGTGCTCCATCATTGCAGCCTGGCACGGTGTGACTCAATTTGCAGCTTCACTTGATCGGGAGCCGTACCGCCAGTTACTTCCCTGGATTCAAGTGATCCGCGCAACGACAGTACATTGAACACGTCGGTTTCAATCAGCGGGTTGAACTGTTGCAATATTTCCAGTGGCAATGCGGACAATTCGACTTCCCTTGAAATCGCCATCTTGACAGCGTGAGCGACGGTCTCGTGGGCGTCACGAAAAGGTACGCCCTTCTTTACGAGGTAGTCAGCGAGGTCGGTGGCTGTGGCGTAACCAAGGGAGGTCGCGCGTTCCATGGCCTTTGCGTTGACCGAGATGCCGCCGTCGATCAGACCAGTCTGCGGATTGACTTGACCGCCGATCATTTCGGCAAATATGCGCAGTGTGTCCTTCAGTGTGTCGACCGTGTCAAACAAGGGTTCCTTGTCTTCCTGATTGTCCTTGTTGTAGGCCAAAGGCTGGCCCTTCATCAGGGTGAGGAGACCCATCAAATGACCAACCACGCGGCCGGTCTTTCCGCGTGCCAGTTCCGGCACGTCAGGATTCTTCTTCTGCGGCATGATGGAACTGCCGGTCGTGAATCGATCCGCGATCTTGATGAAAGAAAAATTCTGACTCATCCACAAGACGAGTTCCTCACTCAAACGACTGATATGCACCATGCACAGAGCGGCGGCCGCAGAAAACTCGATGGCGAAATCCCGGTCACTGACGGCGTCGAGCGAGTTTTGGCAAATCTGCGCCTGCCCACGGTCATCAACCATGCCCAGGGTCCTGGCGACCCGTTCGCGGTCCAGCGGATAGCTGGTGCCGGCCAGCGCTGCGGCCCCTAATGGCAGACGGTTGGTACGGCGGCGAACTTCGCACATGCGTTCGTGGTCGCGACTGAACATTTCGACGTAGGCTAGCAAATGGTGACCAAAACTGATCGGTTGTGCCACCTGAAGGTGAGTGAAACCGGGCAGGATCACGTCTATGTTCCGATCGGCAACATCGAGCAGTGCGCCTTGCAGGTCGCGCAGCAACTCAGTGAGTATGTCAATTTCTCCACGCAGCCAGAGGCGTACGTCGGTCGCGACCTGGTCGTTGCGGGAGCGTCCTGTGTGCAGGCGTTTGCCAGCATCGCCCGCCAGTTGCGTGAGCCGTGCCTCGATGTTGAGGTGCACATCCTCCAGATCAAGCTTCCATTCGAACTTTCCGCTTTCGATTTCCACTGCGACCGTGTTCAAGCCCTGCTCGATGGCCGCGTGATCTTTGCGTGAGATGATGTTCTGGGCGCACAGCATCTCCGCGTGGGCCAGGGAGCCGGCAATGTCGGCGCGCCAAAGTCGCTTGTCGAAGAAGACGCTCGCGGTATATCGCTTGACCAGGTCGCTCATGGGCTCGGAGAACAGCGCTGACCACGCCTGGGACTTGTTGTCGAACTGGTTGTGTGTCATGCGGTTGGAACCTGGTTTTGAATGGCTGGCCTTTGGGGTCAACTGGGCTGGTGGCACGAGATCATCAATAATTGGGTGTCCAAATCAAGTGACCCCTCAAATATTGAATGAAAGACTTGCAAATTTTATCGACGTTCCAGGAACTGGGGCCTGAGTCTGACAGATCGGCGTCAGCGCGAGCTTTGGTATTTGATGCCTGTCAGCTTGGTGTGGCACTGCGAGCCGTGCTTTTTGTGGAGATCGTTGTAGGGGTTGGCGCGATGTTCGGTGCGGACACGTTTTCCGGTTGGGTTGCTCATTTTTCGGTCTTCACCGGCGCAGCCTTGCCCGGAACCCTGGTCTGGCTTATTGCTGCCTGTGGCTTGAAGAATTTGCTCGCTCAGATGCGTTCGGGCCTTCAGCATGCCGCAGCGGTGGCGCTAGGTGCAGCAGCAGGTGCTGGAGGTTGCGCCATGTTGTATGTCGCCGGTTGGCAGGAGCCTGTGCCGTGGCTGGCCAGCGCCTGCGCTGGGGCGTTGTTGGCAGCGCTGTTGGTGTTGGCGCTGCTGTGGCGGCAGCGCAGCAAAGCGCCGGCACAGACCAGAGCACGATTGAATGAACTGCAGTCGCGCATTCGACCGCACTTCCTGTTCAATACCTTGAACAGTGCGATTGCACTTGTGCGCGCAGAACCAGCCAAAGCCGAGGCGCTGCTGGAAGATTTGAGCGATCTGTTTCGTCACGCGCTGATTGAACAGGGGGAATTCGTGACCTTGGCCGATGAAATTGCTCTTGCTCAACGATATCTGGCGATAGAGCATGTCCGTTTCGGCGATCGAATCCAGGTTGAGTGGTCGCTCGATGCTGCGGCGGCGGCAGCCAGGCTGCCACCTCTGTTGTTACAACCTCTGGTGGAGAACGCCGTGAAACATGGTGTTGAGCCCAGCGCCAGTGGTGCCCAGATCAGAATCTCGACGCAACGTCGTGGTTCGCGCGTCGTCATCAAAGTCACCAATACCGTACCGGGTGGTCAGGGCGAGTCCGGCGCCGGATTGGCGCTGGATAATGTAGGGGGCCGCCTGAGACTCTTGCATGACGTCCAATGCCGGTTCGGCTACGTCATGCGAGACGGTATTTTCCAGGTCAGGATTGAGGTGCCGCTGTGAACTCGGGAACATGTCTTTCATGCGCTTGAAGGTGTTGCTGGTTGATGACGAGCAACTTGCGCGCGCGCGTTTGCGCACCTTGCTGGCAGATTGCAAAGCACCGCAAGCCAGTGTTGAGGCAGAGGCTGCCAATGCGACCCAGGCATTGGAATGGTTGCAACGTCAATCGTTTGACCTGGCCTTGATTGACATTCACATGCCCGGGGCCGACGGCTTGGTGTTGGCCCAGGCATTGCGGGCGCTGCCCGATCCCCCTGCGCTGGTGTTTGTCACGGCACACGCTGAACACGCAGTAAGAGCCTTTGAACTCGAAGCGCTCGATTACCTGACCAAGCCGGTGCGCCTTGAGCGATTGCAGATGGCACTGGAAAAGGCAGCACGCCTCGTGCAATCGCGGGGCGACGCTGAAACGGGTTCGCCAGACGATGTTCTGATCATCCAGGAGCGTGGTCGAACCGAGCGCGTACTACTCTCCGAAGTCCTGTATTTCAAGGCGGAATTGAAGTACATCACGGTGCGAACCCAATCCGCGAGTTACCTTTTGGAGGGTTCGCTGAGTGAGTTGGAGACAAAATATGTGGACCGCTTTCTGCGCATTCACCGAAACGCCTTGGTGAGCAGACCTGGTGTGCGAGCCTTAGAGAGGCAGCACGATACTCCGGACGGCGAGGCCTGGGCGGTGCGAATTCATGGCATTGAGGAGTTGTTGCTGGTATCTCGGCGACAACTGGCTGTGGTGCGTGAACTGGTGGCTAACCCGTGTTCCTGAGTCCCGCGGCGATTCCGTTAATCGAGATGTGGATGCCACGTTGAATCCGAGCATCGGTCTGTCCGGCGCGGAATCGCCGCACCAATTCGACCTGGAGATGATGCAGCGGATCGATGTAGGGAAAGCGATGGCGAATGGAACGTTGCAGCGCGGTGTTATGGGTTAGTCGCTGCCTGTCGCCGGTGACGAGTGCGAGCGCATCGGCTGTCAAGTGCCATTCCCGCTCAATGATTTTGAAAATTGCCCTGCGCAGTCGCGCATTCGCTACCAGTTCAGCGTAGCGGCGCGCAAGTGTCAAGTCGCTTTTGGCCATCACCATGTCGATGTTCGACAGCAGCGTATTGAAGAAGGGCCAATCGCGGTACATTTGTTGCAATAACCGCAGCCGTTCTTTTCTGTTCGCCGTACCTGGCTGATGAAGAAATTCGTCCACGGCGGAACCGAAGCCGAACCAGCCAGGAAGTGTCAGTCGACACTGACCCCAACTAAAGCCCCATGGAATCGCACGCAAGTCTTCAATGCGTTGGGTTCCTTTGCGTGATGCCGGGCGCGAACCGATGTTGAGTTCTGCAATTTCACGAATCGGAGTGGAGTCAAAAAAATACTGCGTGAATCCAGGGGTTTCGTAGACGAGCTTGCGGTAGGCCGCCATGCTGCTTCGGGAAAGTTCGGCGGCCGTCTCCAGAAAGGACGTGCTGGCTGATTTTGTCGGCTGCAGCAAGGTGGCCTCAAGCGTGGCAGCAACCAGCGTCTCCAAATTGCGTCGACCAATTTCCGGGTTGGCATACTTCGAGCCAATGACTTCGCCTTGCTCGGTCAGGCGGATCTGACCACGTACCGTGCCTGGTGGTTGGGCGAGAATGGCCTCGTAACTTGGACCACCACCCCGCCCGACGGTGCCACCTCGGCCATGGAACATGCGTAACCGAATGTGCTTTGTCTGTCCATCGTTGTTGAGTTCGTCAAACAGCTCTACCAGGTCCGTTTCCGCCCTGTAGAGTTCCCAGTTGCTCGTGAAGATGCCACCGTCCTTGTTGCTGTCAGAATAACCAAGCATAATGTCCTGCTCGCTGTACTGGTCGGAACGGCCATGCTGCACCATGGTTCGGACTCCGGGCATGGCATAGAACCCGCGCATGATGGGCGCCGCATTGCGCAGGTCGTCGATGGTTTCGAACAATGGAACCACAATCAGGTCGCAACTGGCGCCGGCGTCAAGCGTTCCCCGCAGCAGGCCGACTTCTTTTTGCAGCAACAGGACTTCCAGCAGATCGCTGACGGTTTCAGTATGGCTGATGATGTAGTGGCGTATTGCTTCGGTGCCGAAGCGTTGACGCACAACTTTGGCTGCCTCGAAAATGGCAAGTTCGCTTTGGGTGGCGGCGCAATAGGTAGCGCCGACAACTCTTAGCGGGCGGGCGTCGTTGAGTAAACTCATCAGCAATTGGCGTTTAGCCGCCTCATTGAGCTCGGCGTAACTGGATTCCACACGCGCCACCGCCAGCAACTCGGCCACCACGTCCTGGTGTTGGTCAGAACTTTGGCGCAAATCGACTGTGGCCAGGTGAAATCCAAAAACATCCAGAGTGCGAATCAGGGGTCGCAGGCGCTGCGTCACCAATGCCGCGCCATGCTGCGCCAGCAACGATGCTTCGATGGTGCGCAGGTCGGCCAACAAAGCTTGTGCATGGGGGTAAGGATTTTGTGGCGCGACCGCATGGCGCGCCGCTTCGCCGCCTGTGAGTTCCTTCAGGGTAGCCGCCAACCGGGCGTAGACGCCAATCAAGGCTCGCCGGTATGGTTCGTCTTGTCGGTGCTGGTTCCTGTCGGGCGATTGATCGGCGAGCAACTGCATCTCAGGCTGGCAAGCCACGAGCATCGATGAAAGCGACAGTTCACCGCCCAGGTAGTGCACTTCGGTCAAGTAGTGGCGCAGCGCCACTTCGGCCTGCCGGCGCACTGCGTGCAGCAGCGTCGCTTCGTTCACATTGGGATTGCCATCACGGTCGCCGCCAATCCACTGCCCCATGCGCAGGAAACTGTGTACAGGGTAATGTCCCAACTCGCGCTCCAGACTGGCATAAACCTTTGGAATCTCCCGCAAAAACGTCAATTCATAATAGCTCAGCGCGTTCTCGACTTCATCAGCGACCGTGAGTTTCGAGTAGCGCAGGAGGCGGGTTTGCCACAACTGCAAGATGCGGGCTCGCATGTGGTCCTCGTTGCTGGTCAGTTCCCGTGGCGTCAGCGCATCTTTTCGCTTGTGCGACCAGGCGGCATGAAGTCTTATGTCGTCCCGCGCTTCGAGCAATCCGGCAATGTCGCGCTCCGCGTCCAGAATACTCTTTCGCTGCACCTCCGTCGGGTGCGCAGTCAGCACCGGTGAGACAAAACTGCTGCTCAGCGCAGCGGCAATTCTGGTCGAACTTATTCCGGCCTGATGACAGCGTAGCAGGGCGGCTTCCATACTGCCGGTCTGGGTCTGGCCGGAGCGTTCATGAATGGCGCGACGTCGGATGTGGTGACGATCTTCTGCCAGATTGACCAGATGACTGAAATAGCTGAAGGCCCGAACCACACTGACGGTTTGATCATTGCTTAGACCTTTGAGCAGTTTTTTCAGTGCCTTGTCAGCGCTGGTATCGGCGTCACGGCGAAAAGCGATGGATAACTGGCGGATCCGTTCGATCAGCTCAAAGGTCATGTGACCTTCCTGTTCGCGAATGACATCGCCCAGAATTCGACCCAACAACCGAATGTCATCCTGCAATGGACGTTCATTGAGTTTGATGGCCTGGGTCGATCCGGATTCGGGCTTCTTGATCATGGCATTTCAACAGTTTTGGCGCGAGATTGCTGCTTCGACCATGCTAGCATCCTGCGTTCACACTGGATTACCAGTCAGTTACAACCAAGAAGTACCGCTTATGAGCAGTTTGACGATAGCAACACGAGAGAGCCGTCTGGCGCTTTGGCAGGCAGAGCACGTGAAATCCCTGCTGGAACAGCGTGGACATCAGGTCAGCCTGCTCGGGATGACGACTCTGGGGGACCAGATATTGGACCGGGCGCTTAGCAAGGTTGGTGGCAAGGGACTGTTTGTCAAGGAACTGGAAGTGGCATTGGCTGACGGGCGTGCTGATCTGGCAGTGCATTCCTTGAAAGACGTTCCGATGGAACTGCCCGACGGTTTCAGTTTGGGTTGCGTCATGGAGCGCGAGGATCCGCGTGACGCATTTGTGTCCAATCGCTATGCCGGATTGGCGAGCTTGCCACACGCGGCGGTGGTTGGTAGTTCGAGTCTGCGACGGATGGCGCTATTGCGTGCGGCTCGACCGGACCTGCGAATCGAGCCGTTGCGCGGCAACCTTGATACGAGACTGCGCAAGCTTGATGACGGCTTGTACGACGCGATTGTGCTGGCCGCCGCTGGTCTGAAAAGGCTGGGGCTCAAGGACAGAATTCGTGCAACTTTCGAACCAGTTGAGATGTTGCCTGCGGCCGGACAGGGAGCGCTCGGGATTGAGGTGCTGAGTACCCGCCAGGACGTGATTGATGCACTGGCGCCCTTGGTGCACCAGAACACCTGGCTGGCGGTTTCGGCTGAGCGTGCGGTAAGCAGGGCGATGGGCGGGAGTTGCTCCATGCCGCTGGCGGCATTTGCCACGTTGAATGCAGGGACGTTGACCATCGATGCAGCTTGGGGCGATCCCGAGGGCGTGCTTGAACTGGTCAGTGTCCGCGCCAGTGCACCAGTAGTCGATCTGAGCAGTGCTGCAACTCTGGGAACATTGGTCGCTGCCGACTTGCGAGCCCGCGTGCTGGCCAAAGGTGGGTCCATTGCCAGTGCCTGACCTTCGCTGAACATGCCCATCATCGTTACTCGTCCTGAGCGTGAAGCAAAGCGTTGGGTGGTGGATCTTTGTGCGCAAGGATTCAAGGCGCTGGCGCTGCCCTTGATCCAGATTGGTCCGGTTCATGATCAGCGAAATTTGATTGCGACCGGGCAGAAACTTGACAGTTATGTTGGCGTCATGTTTGTCAGCGCCAATGCTGTGGACCATTTTTTTGCCTGCAACGCTGCGCTGGCGAGCGGCCTGGGCGCGAGCGGCGCTGCCAATGACAAAGGCAGGGTTTGGGCCACCGGGCCTGGTACTGTCAGAGCCCTGCAGCGGGCTGGTGTTGCGCGAGGGCGAATCGACGCGCCACCCAGCGACGCCGTTCAATTCGATTCTGAAGCCCTATGGCAGACCGTAGGTGTACAGGTGCACTCAGGTGATTGTGTCCTGATTGTCCGAGGTGTCGATGCAAATGAAGGTACCGAACTCGCCAGTGGCAGTGGCCGCGAATGGTTCGCACAGAAGGTTGCGGCAACTGGTGCGAGCGTGGAATATGCCGTGTCCTACCAACGGCTGGTCCCGCAACTCAACGCTGCCGAGCGCGAACTGGCGCTTCAGGCGGCGAATGATCGATCGATCTGGTTGTTTAGCAGTGTGCAGGCCGTGCGCAATCTTCAAGCAGTTTTTCCCAAGCAATCATGGCGTCAGGCACGCGCACTTGCGACCCACGCACGGATTGCGGTTGAGGCAAAAAGCGCTGGATTTGGTGTTGTTTTGGAGTCTCGGCCGACATTGTCAGACGTGTTGGCAGCGCTAAAATCGATCGATGAACTCCGAAGCCAAGGCTGAGACTACCGACCTGCCGGCAGTGTCCGGCGCTGTCGATCAGCAGTTGGCCCCCGCTGGACGCGTCAGTGCATCGCGCTGGCTGATTGCGGGCCTGATCGTGTTGTCCGCACTCGGCCTGCTTTCGAGCGCGTTTCTCTGGCAAAAGCTGTCATCCATCCAGGAACACTTGGCACGTCAAAGTGCCGATGCCGGGGTTCAATCGGCCGAGGCCCGCGCCGTGGCGAAGCAGGCACAGGAAATGGCCCGTGAGGCGGCGGTCCGGGTGGCGGTTTTTGACGCCCGACTCAGCGAAGTCGCACTGCAGCGAACACAGCTTGAGGAACTGATGCAAAGTTTGTCGCGTTCACGCGATGAAAATCTGGTCGTGGATATTGACTCGGCCATCCGTCTGGCGCAGCAACAGGCCCAGCTTACAGGCAGCGTGGAACCACTGCTGGCCGCCTTGAAAAGCGCTGATCAAAGAGTATCCCGGGCGGCACAGCCGCGTTTGACATCGCTGCAACGGGCCATAGCACGCGACATTGACCGGATCAAATCCGCGGCGATCAGCGATACACCTGGCCTGCTGGTGAAACTCGACGAATTGGTGCATTTGACCGATGAACTGGCGCTGATCAACGCTGTGCCAGCTGTGCGTGCAGCAGGCGTTATCAAGCACGGATCGTCAGATGCTGCATCCAGTTGGTGGTTGCGCAGTTTGCAGGTACTGAGAGACCAGACCATATCGCTGCTGCGGGTGAGCCGGATCGAGCAGCCGGAAGCTGCGCTGCTGTCACCGGAACAATCCTTCTTTCTGCGTGAAAACCTGAAACTGAAGTTGCTCAATGCCAGACTTGGATTGCTGGCGCGCCAACTCGAATCGGCGCGCACGGATTTGGCTGCCGCCGCAGTGTCACTAAACCGGTATTTTGATCCAGCGTCGCGCAAAACCCAAATCATGGCTTCCATGCTGCAACAGGTTCAAATGCAGATGAAAACACTGCAGATCCCGCGCGTCGACGAGACACTTGCTGCGCTTGCCACCGCAGCGGCTGGGCGGTAGCTATGCGCTTGGCCCTGTGGTTTTTAGGACTGTTTGGTGTGGCGACTGCAGTGGCGCTGTTCGCTGGCAACAACCAAGGGACGATAACGATTTTTTGGCCACCTTACCGCGTCGACTTGTCGCTCAATCTTGTTCTGTTGCTGACTGCATTATTGTTTTTCTTCCTGCATCTGGCCATGCGAGCGCTGGCAGCACTTTTTGCCATGCCAGGTCTGGCGCTGCGCTGGCGCATTCAACATCAGGAGCGCGTGATTACGCTGGCCCTGCTGGACGCGATATCACATTTGATTGCGGGACGCTTCATTCGGGCCCGAAAAGCGGCCGAACTCGCATTGGATAGAGACCGCGCGATGACAGGCAGCGGCGAGTCGCTGAGCTATTCCACGCGGGTTCGCGCACTTGCACACCTGTTAGCGGCCGAAAGTGCTCAAGTGCTGCAAGACAAGTCGGCACGCGAAACCCATTTTCGCAGTGCGCTGGCGCAGAGCTCGAGCCGCGACGCACAGGAAATGCGTGACGGTATCCAATTGCGAGCGGCGCGCTGGGCACTCGAGGATAGAGACGCTGCCGGGGCATTGACTTGGCTCGATGATCTGTCCCAGGGAGCCTCGCGGCGCACACTCGCCTTGCGGCTGCGACTGAAGGCCGCACGGCTCGCGCGCCAACCGCGGCTGGCGCTGGAAACGGCGCGACTGCTTGCCAAGCATAGAGCATTTTCGGAGATGGCGGCGCTGGGCTTGTTGCGCAGTCTCGCTTTGGAACTGGTCGCGACGGCACACGACCCCGAACAACTGATGACGGTGTGGCGACTGCTTGATGGTACCGAGAGAACAACACCTGAAGTGGCGATGGAGGCGTGCCGTTGCCTGTTGCAGATGGGCGGCGATGTCGATATTGGTCTGGGCTGGTTGTTGCCGGTGTGGGAACGTATGGTCGAACGAGAGAACTCGCTGACTGAAGCTCAGCGTATCAAACTTGTTTTGGGGCTGGAGAGTGCGTTTGCATTGACCTCGGGGCCGCCCCAGACACTTTGGCTGCAGCGGATCGAACACGCACAAATGACCAATCCGGGCGATCCAGTTTTGCAGTATTTGGCAGGAGTTACCTGCTTGCGACTGCAGTTGTGGGGCAAGGCACAGCAGTTGCTCAAGCAGTCACTGCCACGGTTGCAGCATGCAGGTCTGGAGCGGAGCGCGTGGGCAGCATTGGCTGAACTGGAAGAACAGCGCAGCGATACGGTTGGAGCGGCGCAGGCTTGGAAAAGAGCTGCAACAACGGGAGTGTTGTTGTGACTGGAGTGTGGTCAGACTGAGAAAAAAGGGCGCCTCTGGCGCCCTTTTCTTAGCTGTTGCAAGGCGTTGCCAAGTCTGTCACGGCGCTTCAAATGGCAATTCCATGTTGCGCAGGTCGCGCTTTGTCTCGACCAGAATCAGCGGTCCGGTGTCAAGTTGAACTGGTGCGGGACGCTCTCTGGGTACGTGAATTTGCTTGGGCTCGGCAGCAATGGTTGCCTGCACTGCGGCGATCTTTGTGGGATCTGAATTCACCCATGTCAGGCCCGAACTTTCGGCGATTTGGGCCAAGTCTTCCACGGGCAGCGAAAACGCCTGCATCTTTGGCATGGCTGCGGTCCCGGTTGTGGCAATTGACGCAGTGGCAACCGGTGCCGCCAGCGGCACCTCAGTTGTGCTCTCAGGGGTCACAGCCACGGGTACAGCGGCAACTGCTGGAACTGCAGCTTTGTCGTCCACCGTGAAATAGGACCGCCTCGGCTCGTCGATAGACTCGGGCGCCGGAGCAACTTGCTCCGGTCGATCGCCTTGCTCGGCACGGGGACCACGATCACGTCCGTAACGATCACGCGGACGTCTTTCGCGCGTGGGAGTCGCTTCCGGCAGGGTCGCTGAATCTGCCAGACCCTCAACACGCTGTGCTGCGGTATCGGAGTTTGGCAATTCGGAGCGCAGACTTTCCTCGGGGCGCCGATTTCTGTCGGGCCGACGGTCGCCGCGTGTCTCTGCTCTGGGCTCGTTGCGGTCGTTCGAATTTGCGGACTCCGTGTGCTCGCTTCGTTCATTTCGACCACGCTCACCCCGGTTGCTGCGATCGCGGGAATTGCGCGCAGGACGATCTGGAGCGCCTTGGTCCGGTCTGATGGTGTCCGGTACCGATGGGCTCGTGGATTGCGGTGCTGCACTGGCATTGGCGTCACCTGAGCCGAACCGGCCCTCCGCATCCAGGCGTTCGCGCTGCCCTTGCGCTGGCCGATCTGATCGACCACCTCTATTGCCACGGCCTCCTGGGCGACCACCCCGGCCAGAACGAGCCTCGTCACGACCTTCGCCGCGAGTCTCGCTTCGACGCGCGCCATCGCGGCCTGGCCGCCCCTCGCGCTTGTCCTCCGTCGCGCTGGGTTGGACCGGTGTTGCCGGTGTCGAAACCGGTGCAAAAAGTTTCTTCAACCAACCGAAAAAGCCGCTTTCTGCTGCCACAGGGACTGCCGGCCTGACTGGCGCGATGGGTGCTGCAACCACGGGCTTGGGCAACTCCGGCTTCGGGATTGCAATCGGTGCAGGGGCGTCGGGCAGGACGCCCTTAATGATAGGAGTCTGCTTGTTGGTTGGCTCCTGCGAGCGGCGCGTCACCGCAACGGGATCCTCCATTTCTTCCGCCATCTTGTAACTGGCTTCGACGTTATCCAGGCGCGGATCGTCGTGCTTGAGACGCTCAAGTTTGTAATTTGGAGTCTCGAGGGTCTTGTTCGGAACCATCAGCACATTGATGCGTTGCTTGATTTCAATTTTTGCAATCTCTGCCCGCTTTTCATTGAGCAGGAACGAAGCGACTTCAACTGGCACCTGACACAGCACGGAGGCTGTGTTGTCCTTCAGGGACTCCTCCTGAATGATGCGCAGGATCTGCAGTGCGCTCGACTCTGTGTCGCGGATATGTCCGGAGCCGCCGCAGCGTGGGCACGGGATTGATGCACCTTCGGACAGAGCCGGGCGCAGGCGCTGGCGACTCATTTCCATCAGGCCGAACTTGCTGATGGTGCCAAACTGAACGCGGGCCCGGTCTTGCCGCAACGCGTCGCGCAATCGATTTTCAACGTCGCGACGATTGCGGCTTTCTTCCATGTCGATAAAGTCGATCACGATCAGGCCACCCAGATCACGCAGACGCATCTGGCGCGCCACTTCGTCAGCAGCTTCCAGATTCGTGCGAGTCGCCGTTTCCTCGATGTCGCCACCCTTGATCGCGCGTGCCGAGTTGACATCGACGCTGACCAGGGCCTCGGTATGGTCGATCACGATCGCGCCGCCACTGGGCAACTGCACCGTGCGGGCATAGGCCGACTCAATCTGGTGTTCGATCTGGAAGCGACTGAACAGGGGTGCATCGTCACGATAGCGCTTGACCCGCGCGGCATGCTCAGGCATGACATGAGCCATGAATTGCTGAGCTTGCTCAAAGACATCGTCGGTGTCGATCAGAATATCGCCAATGTCATTGTTGAAATAGTCCCGGATCGCGCGGATGACCAGACTCGATTCCTGGTAGATCAGGAAGGCGCCCTTGGCGCCCTTGGCCGCACCGTCAATGGCTGCCCAAAGTTTGAGCAGGTAGTTCAAATCCCACTGCAGTTCCGGAGCGCTGCGGCCAATTCCGGCAGTACGCGCGATGATGCTCATGCCGTTGGGGTATTCCAGCTGATCCAGGGCTTCCTTGAGTTCAGCGCGGTCTTCACCTTCAATGCGCCGCGAGACGCCGCCGCCGCGTGGATTGTTGGGCATCAGCACAACGTAGCGGCCGGCCAGCGAGACAAAGGTGGTCAGCGCAGCACCTTTGTTGCCGCGCTCTTCTTTTTCTACTTGTACCAGCAACTCCTGCCCTTCACGGATCGCATCCTGGATGCGCGCCTGACTGACAGATACGCCTTGCTGAAAATATTGCCGGGAAATTTCCTTGAATGGTAGAAAGCCGTGCCGGTCCTCACCATAATCTACAAAACAGGCTTCCAGTGATGGCTCGACGCGTGTGACGACAGCCTTGTAAATGTTGCCCTTGCGCTGTTCGCGTCCTTCAATTTCAATTTCATAGTCGAGCAGTTTTTGTCCGTCAACAATGGCCAGCCGGCGTTCTTCAGCCTGCGTAGCGTTGATCAGCATCCGTTTCATGATGAGCGTTCCTTCAATTCAAACAACAACATAGCTCGTGAAGAGCCATTGATATCAGAACTGACGCTTTGAAATGAGGAGGAAAAAGCCGGAGAACCGGGACTTAAACAATAAGTCTCGGTATAGGCGCGTGGAGGGGAGCGAGGAGTCCGGGTTGTGGAAGTGCTACTTGATAAATAGCTGTTTGCGACCGTCTCGCGGTCGCCGATAAGTGATCCATGCCAAACAGCGGGGCGAATACGCACCGCAGGCAACTGAAGATCAAACTCATCAACACAAACATCTCGCTTCATTCCGCTCACAGACCAGAGTCTGTGAACTTGGGGTATTCCGTATCTGTTTTTCAAGGCGTCGTCTTGACCGTTGGTCTGGCATGCCACTGCAAGCATTCGGCTTGTAGTCTGCGTGCGCTGGCAAACGGCGATATCGACTTACTAGAGGGGCTGGTGCTGGTGGGTGAACTAAACTCCACCTAAACTATGACTTGACTTGTCGTCAAATCAACCACTTACAGCGCATCGCTAGTGAAACACATTATAGGGGGCAATGAAGCCCCGCCGCTGCCTCAGGCTAAAACGGTCGTCGTCAGCGAAGACTGCGCAGGGCAGCGACTGGACAATTTTCTGTTACGGCAACTAAAGGGAGTGCCGAAAACCCATGTCTATCGAATTATCCGCAGTGGCGAAGTCAGAATCAACAAGGGCAGGGTGTCAGCTGACTCCCGGGTTCAGTCAGGCGATACCGTGCGCCTTCCGCCAGTACGGACTTCGCAGCGAGTCGCTGAAAAAGCGCTTGCTATGGCCAATGACGCCATAGCTTACATACCGCAGCGCGATTTCTCCGTCCTGTTTGAAGATGACTATTTGGTGGCCATCGACAAGCCGGCGGGACTGGCGGTTCATGGTGGCTCTGGTGTCAGCTTTGGCGCGATTGAACAATTGCGCATGGCCAGACCGGACGCAAGATTCCTTGAGTTGGTGCATCGCCTTGACCGGGACACCAGCGGCATCCTGTTGATTGCCAAGAAAAGGAGCGCCTTGAAACACTTGCAGGATCAGTTTCGCGAGCGCGAGACCGGCAAGACTTACCTGGCCATGGTTGCTGGAGCATGGCCGGCGAACAAGAAGGTGCTTGACAAGCACCTGCACAAGTACCTGCTCCCTGACGGCGAGCGTCGCGTCAAGGTAGTAGCGAACGACCATCCGGATGGAATGCCCTCTGTTACCTTGGTCAAGGTGCTGCGGCGAGGGGCCACTGGACCAACTACCGACGGGGGCACTGACGGCAAGGTCAGTTTGCTTGAGGTCACGCTGAAGACCGGGCGCACGCATCAAATCCGTGTTCATCTCGCGACCGAGGGCCATCCGATTCTGGGTGACGATAAGTACGGCGATTTTGAATTGAACAGGGCGTTGTCGCGCAGTCAAAAGCTGCCGGGTCTGAAAAGAATGTTTCTGCATGCGTGGCGCCTGCAATTCAACCATCCCGTCAGTAGCGATCGAATCGAACTGCTGGCGCCATTGCCACCTGAGCTTGAAAAATTTGTACACCATGCTGCACTGTGATCGATCGACCGTCCGACGCTTTGACTTGATTGCTTTTGATTGGGACGGCACGTTGTTTGATTCGACCGCTCTGATTGCGCGGTGCATTCAGGAAGCTGTGCGTGATGTCGGGGGCGCGGTTCCGAGCGATCGCGATGCGTCTTATGTCATCGGCATGGGTTTGATGCAGGCTCTGGCGCACGCCGCGCCAGATGTGCCGGTCGAACGCTATCCAGAGCTTGGAGCACGTTACCGTCATCATTACATCGCCCACAAGCACGACATCAGCCTTTTTGGTGGAATCCTGGACATGTTGAACGCGTTGAAAACGCGTCAACACTGGTTGGTAGTAGCAACAGGCAAAACCCGACAGGGACTCGATGACGCCTTGCTAAGCTCTGAACTCAAGGGGATGTTCGACGGTTCGCGAACAGTGGACGAAACTGCTGGCAAACCTCATCCTCGAATGTTATTGGAGTTGATGAGTGAATTCGGTGTCGATCCAGGGCGAACACTGATGATCGGTGATACCACGCACGACTTGCAGATGGCGGCCAATGCCGGGTGTCCAAGTGTCGCGGTGAGTTATGGCGCCCATGAGCCGGATGCATTTCATTCGCTGCACCCCTTGTTTGTTGCCCATTCGGTGCGCCAGTTGCATGACTGGCTCCTGGCCAATGCATGACCATGGCGAGTCTGCCCCATGACAGAACGTATTGCGTTGTGCGAATCGAGTGCTTTGATCAATAGTGAGCATGCGGTGCCATTTGAGGTCAGCTACGACGGTCGGAACTGTGCTGCTTTTGCCATTCGATACCTGGATCACGTGTACGCGTACCTGAATCGGTGTGCGCATATACCGATGGAGATGGATTACCAGCCCGATCGTTTTTTTGACAGCACTGGGCAACTATTGATGTGTGCCACGCATGGCGCGACTTACCAGCCGCAGACAGGCGCTTGTCGCAGCGGTCCATGCCGTGGTGGACTGATCAAAATTGCCACAACCGAGCACGAGGGCATCGTCTACTGGCATACTGCCTCCAATTTGAACCTTCCGATATCGTGATATGACACCATCCGACATTCCAGAGCCACCCAGCGCCGCGCGGCAGGCTGACTTGTTACACGTACAGGATCCGGCAAACGCACCCGCACAAAGTGAAATGAGCAAGGGTCCAGGTGGAGCAGAGCAAAGTGCTGGTCAGAACTGGGAGCGGAAAACCCTGGAAAAACTGGCCTTTGCAGCGCTGACAGAACAACGTCTGGCGCGTCGCTGGCGCAACTTTATCCGTCTGGCGTGGCTGGCATTCTTTATTCTCATTGCCTGGGCTGTCATGTCTCGCAGCGGACCAGCCAAGGATAGTGCAACGCCGCACACCGCACTGGTCGAGATCAAGGGTGAAATCGCCTCTGGTGCCGACGCGAGTGCCGAACTGATTGTGGCTGCCTTGCGGGGCGCGTTTGAGGACGAAGGTGCGCAGGCCGTTGTCATGCTGATCAATTCGCCTGGAGGCAGCCCGGTACAGGCCGGCATCATCAATGATGAAATAAAGCGACTCAAGCTCAAGCACAAGAAGCCAATCTACGCGGTGGTCGAAGAGTCTTGCGCATCAGCCGCTTATTACATAGCCGTAGCCGCTGACAAGATTTTCGTGGACAAGGCCAGCATTGTGGGCAGCATCGGGGTCTTGATGGACGGCTTTGGCTTTACCGGATTGATGGACAAACTGGGCGTAGAACGTCGACTCATGACCGCGGGTGAAAACAAGGGGTTTTTGGACCCCTTCAGTCCGCAGACCGAACGGCAGCGTGCTTTTGCGCAGACGATGCTGGACCAGATTCACAAGCAGTTCATCGATGTGGTCAAGGCCGGGCGCGGCAATCGTCTGAAGGAAACACCTGAAACCTTCAGTGGCCTGTTCTGGAGCGGCCAGCAGGCGATCGAACTGGGACTGGCTGATCAGCTGGGCAATCTTGATTTCGTGGCGCGCGAAATTGTCAAGGCCGAAGAAATTGTTGACTACACACGACGTGAAAATGTGGCCGAACGCCTGGTCAAGCGCTTTGGAGCGGCCATGGGTGCGGGCGCTGTGCACGCCCTTCAATCGATTCCGGCACTGCGCTGACCTGCCGTTCGGTAAAGAATTCAACGACCCAAAGCGAACACGGCTGGCGTTGAATTGTCCAGGGGCGATTGTTTCTTTCGCCAGTTCTTGATGCTGTCACTGCAGCAGACGCCACGCTCCAGCGTCAGTCCGCTGGCTACGGCCAAGCGTGTGTTGTGTTGCAGCGTCTGTAGCAATGTCTGCAGCATCGCGGCATTGCGATAAGGGGTTTCGATGAACAGCTGGGTCTGTCCGGTCTTCAAGGCCAGAGATTCAAGTTCGCGGATGCGCTGACTGCGTTCACTCGAATCTTGCGGCAGGTAACCTGCAAAGGCGAATTGTTGACCGTTCATGCCGCTGGCAGCCAACGCCAGCAAGAGCGAAACAGGACCAGTCAACGGGATCACAGCAATTCCCAGGTCATGGGCAGCGCGCACGACCGAGGAGCCAGGGTCGGCTACGGCTGGCATCCCGGCTTCGCAAACCAGGCCCATGTCATGACCCTCCAGCGCCTGAGCCAGCAAAGGACGGGCGTCAAAGTTGCCGACGTGATCACCCTTCTTGTGTACTTCCCTCGGCAGTTCGTCAATGTGCAGCGCTTGCAGGGAGTTGCTTAAAGTGGCGATGGAGTCGACACGCTTGAGGTAGGCGCGCGTCGATTTGGCGTTTTCGCAGATCCAGTATTGCAATCGAGCCGCCACCTTCAGCGTTCCCTGGGGCATCGTGTCCTGCAGGTCGGACTGGCTGCTACAGCCGAAATCAAGAGGGGCCGGAACGAGATACAGCTTACCCCTTGGCGTCGGGTCAGTTGCGTTGCCTGGTGTGCCGGAAGTCATGGTCACAGGACTTTGATGCCGGCTGCGCGAATCATCCGGCAAGTGCGGATCAATGGCAGTCCAACCAGAGCGCTAGGGTCGTCGTTGTCGATCGAATCGAGCAACGCGATACCCAGGCCCTCGCTCTTGGCGCTGCCAGCGCAGTCATAGGGTTTTTCTGCGCGCAAATATGCTTCGATCTCGGCATCCTCCAGTTGGCGGAACCTTACTCGTATTTGGGCCAGATCCATTTGGGCAAAACCGCTGTCCTGACATACCACTGCCACGGCAGTTTGAAAAATCACGGTCTTGCCGCGCATTTGCTGCAGTTGCGCCGTGGCGCGTGCGTGATTGCCGGGCTTGCCCAGCGCCATCCCATCCAGATCGGCCACCTGGTCCGAACCAATGACGACACAGGCCGGAAACTGGGCGGCCACTGCTCGGGCCTTGCTTATCGCAAGCCGGCAGGCCAGCTGCTTTGGCGTCTCGGCCGCGAGCGGCGTCTCGTCTACTTCGGGCGCCACGACCTGAAATTCGACGCGCAGTCGCGCCAGCAGTTCGCGGCGGTAGGGAGAACTGGACCCCAGCACAAGTTTTCTGGTAACAAATTCAGACATGCTGCGATTCTCTTACACTGCAGCGATGAAACAGGATTTTTTGAACAAGCATCTGGATGTCAGGATATTTGCGCAGTCGTCGGGTAGCCTCGCCGGAGAAAATCAGCTTGCAATGTTTGGGCGCCTGATGCAGGAGACGCAGGGGTTAGGGGCGGAAAATGCGCTGAAGTGGTCGGCGCGGGGTGAGTCGCGGCATGATTCTGCCGGTGCCGAGCAAATTTGGTTGCATTTGAAGATTGATGCCCTGGTGCCATTGACCTGCCAGCGCTGCCTGTTGCCGGCCGATATGGCGATTGCCATCAATCAGTCCTATCGCTTTGTGGATAGCGAGGAGATGGCCGAACTGCAGGATGCACAGGCCGAGGAAGATGTGCTCGCCTTGGGTCCGGATTTCAGTTTGACTGAGCTCATTGAAGACGAAGTACTGATGGCTTTGCCATTGATACCTCTGCACGATCGATGCCCGGTTCCTGTCAAACTGGAAGCAGTGGATCCCGGATTTGATGCAGCATTCGAGGAAAAGCGTCAGCCTTTTGCCGTTTTGGCAAAGCTAAAAATCCAGAAGCCGGACTGAACTGGCGACTTGCCCTATAATGGCAGGCTTCATGCGGGCCTGAGGCGCCGCAGTTTTCACCAACCCAAGGTGCTGCATTGACTGCAGCACGCACGACAAGGAGCGGATCATGGCCGTCCAGCAGAACAAAAAATCACCTTCCAAGCGCGGTATGCATCGTTCACACAATGCACTGGTCGTCCCAGGTATCGCGGTTGAGGCCACCACGGGTGAAACCCACCTTCGGCATCACATCAGCCCGACAGGCTTTTATCGGGGTCGCAAGGTCATCAAGACCAAGTCTGAAGCCTGATTTCTCATAAAACGAAGGCCCGAGGCTACTGTGTCTGTAGCGTCGGGCTTTGTCATTTATGCCGTCCGCTAACCCAGTACGCCCTGTCCGGTCGAACTGAACGCCCATGATCACTATCGCTGTTGACTGCATGGGGGGTGATCACGGTCTTGTCGTGACGCTTCCTGCTTGCAGCAATTTTCTGGAAAAGCATCCGGATGCGCGCCTGATCCTGGTCGCTTTGCCCCATAGTACGGGTACTTTTTCGCACGGACGCGCAGCGATCGTCGCCGCTGCCGAAGTGGTTGGTATGGATGATTCCCTGGAAGTGGCTCTGCGTCGAAAGAAGGACTCATCGATGCGTATTGCCATCCAGCAAGTCAAGGATGGTAGAGCGCAGGCAGCCGTATCTGCTGGCAATACTGCCGCTTTGATGGCTATCTCGCGCTATTTGCTCAAGACGTTGGACGGCATCGACCGGCCGGCCATTGCCGGGCAGATTCCCAATGCAAAGGGGCAGGCCACGACGGTACTTGACATGGGGGCCAACGTTGACTGTTCCGCCGAGCACCTGTTGCAGTTTGCGATCATGGGATCCGCCCTGGTTTCGGTACTCAACGGCGTAGAGAATCCTACGGTTGGCCTGCTCAACATTGGCGAAGAGTCGATCAAAGGAAATGAAGTTATCAAGAAGGCAGGGGAACTGCTGCGGGCTGCAGCCCAAGCTGGCGATTTCAATTTCTATGGCAATGTCGAAGGAAATGACATTTTCAAAGGGACGTCAGACATTGTCGTTTGTGACGGCTTCGTCGGTAATGTCGCTTTGAAAGCCAGCGAGGGCCTGGCTACCATGATTGTTGATTTTTTGAAGATCGAATTTTCGCGCAATATCTTCACCAAGCTGGCCGCCGTCGTTGCTTATCCGGTTATATCGGCACTCAAGAAGCGCATGGATCACAGGCGCTACAACGGTGGGGCACTGTTGGGTCTGCGAGGTCTCGTTTTCAAGAGCCATGGATCGGCCGATGAACTGGCGTTTGAGTACGCGTTGACACGGGCTTACGATGCCGCCAGACATGAATTGCTGGATCGCGTTCAGGCTCGAATTTCGCACGTAGCGCCGCTCATTGGCGGTCCTGCACCATCGATACAATCCGGCACTGCCTCCCTTGCCTGATTCATGAAGCTCTATTCACGCATCATCGGTACTGGCAGCTACCTGCCGCCGCGCCGATTGACCAATGCCGAACTGGTAACAGACCTTGCCAGTCGCGGGGTCGAAAGCTCGGATCAGTGGATTGTCGAGCGCACCGGAATTCGGGCCAGGCACTTTGCTGCACCCGGTGTTTGCAGCAGTGATTTGGGTCTGGAGGCCGCACGAAACGCTTTGCAGGCGGCCCGATGTCAGCCCCAGGACATTGACCTGATCATTGTCGCGACATCCACGCCGGACATGGTGTTCCCATCCACGGCCTGCATTCTGCAGAACAAATTGGGGGCCAACGGCTGTCCCGCCTTTGACGTACAGGCGGTATGCAGCGGCTTTATATATGCCCTGACAGTCGCCGACGCGATGATCAGGACCGGTGGGGCGAGCAAAGCCCTCGTGGTGGGCGCCGAGGTTTTTTCTCGCATTCTCGATTTCAGGGATCGGGCGACTTGTGTGTTGTTTGGGGATGGGGCTGGCGCTGTAGTGTTGCAAGCGGCTGACTCCCCCGGAATACTGGCCAGTGATCTGCACGCAGATGGCAAGCACGCAGGCATTTTGTGTGTTCCTGGATACCTCTCCGGTGGCAATGTGAGCGGCGATCCCTTGCTCAAGATGGATGGCAAGGCCGTGTTTAAGCTGGCGGTCAACGTGCTTGACGAGTCCGCGCGCGCCACTTTGGCGAAGGCGGGCAGAGCGGCGTCTGAAATTGATTGGCTAATTCCGCATCAGGCCAACATACGCATCATGCAGAGCACAGCCAGAAAGCTCGCGCTGTCGATGGACAAGGTTATCGTCACGGTGGATCAGCATGGCAATACCTCTGCAGCGTCCATTCCGCTGGCACTGGACACGGCGGTCCGTGCAGGAAAGATCAAACCCGGTGAACTGCTGCTGTTGGAAGGTGTAGGCGGCGGCTTCACTTGGGGTGCGGTGCTATTACAACTGTAATTAGTGAGTGCATAAGCGGTATGAAATCTTTTGCTTTTGTTTTCCCCGGTCAAGGCTCTCAGTCCGTAGGGATGCTGGATGCGTGGGGCGATCATCCGGTAGTGCTGGAAGTCCTTCGGGAGGCATCTGATGCGCTGCACGAAGACATTGCCGGGTTGATCCGCAATGGGCCCAAGGAGGCGCTGGCACTCACAACCAACACACAGCCTGTGATGCTGGTGGCTGGGCTGGCCGCCTATCGGGTCTGGATGGCGGAAACCGGCGTGGTGCCGGCTGCAGTAGCTGGGCACTCACTGGGAGAGTATTCAGCTTTGGTGGCCGCCGGCGTACTGACGCTCAGTCAGGCGGCACCGCTGGTGCGCTTGCGAGCCCAGGCGATGCAGGAAGCGGTACCCGTCGGCGTGGGCGCGATGGCCGCCATTTTGGGCATGGACGCCGCTAGGGTCGCAGCGCTGTGCGCCGACGTGACACTCGGCTTTGGAGAAATTTCGTGCGAAGTGGTAGAAGCGGTCAATTTCAATGACCCGATGCAAACCGTGATTGCTGGCAGCAAGATGGCGGTCGAAAAGGCTTGCCTCGAATTGAAGGCCGCCGGCGCCAAGAGGGCGCTGCCGCTGCCAGTTTCGGCACCCTTTCACTCCAGTTTGATGAAGCCGGCAGCCGAAAAGCTTCTCGTCAGACTTCAGGAAGTCAAGTTTCTTCCGCCACAAATCGACTTGATAAACAATATTGATGTCAGCGTGGAGGTTGATGCCAATCGCATCCGGGATGCCTTGTATCGTCAGGCGTTTGGGCCTGTGCGCTGGGTCGAATGCGTGCTGGCGCTCAAGGCACGGGGTTTAGGATGTCTGGTGGAATGCGGTCCTGGCAAGGTGCTGGCCGGATTGGTGAAGCGCATAGATCCGGAACTCAATGGGCTCGCGTTGCTTGATCCGGCCTCCCTGGCGCTTGTGAGAAAAGAATTGTTGAGTATTGATCATGAGTGAAGTCACATTTGAAGGTCAGGTTGCCCTCGTCACTGGAGCGTCGCGGGGCATCGGTGCAGCCATTGCACTGGAGTTGGCGAAGCGTGGGCTCAAAGTGATTGGCACAGCTACAACCGGCCTCGGAGCGGACAACATTTCGCAGGTACTTTCTGCCTTTGCCGGTTGTAGTGGCCGGATGCTGGATGTCAACGATGCACAGGCTGCCGAAAGCCTGATTGGCGCCATCATCAAGGAGCACGGGGGATTGCAGGTTCTGGTCAACAACGCCGGAATCACACGTGACAATCTGGCGATGCGGATGAAAGATGAAGAGTGGGATGCGGTGCTGAACACCAACCTCAAGGCCGTATTTCGCATGAGTCGCGCTGTGATGCGGATCATGATGAAGCAGCGTTATGGTCGCATCATCAGTATTACGTCGGTGGTCGGCGCTTCGGGCAATCCGGGGCAGGCCAACTATGCGGCAGCCAAGGCAGGAGTTGCCGGCATGACCCGCGCTTTGGCGCGTGAACTTGGTTCACGCAACATCACAGTCAATTGTGTGGCGCCAGGTTTTATTGAAACCGACATGACCGCAAGTCTGCTGGAAGACCAGCAGAAAGCCTTGCTCAGTCAGATTCCCCTGGGACATCTTGGCAAACCATCGGATGTTGCACATGCTGTTGCGTACTTGGCTTCGCCGCAGGCCGGCTATGTAACCGGACAGGAATTGCATGTGAACGGTGGTATGTTGATGTAAGCCGATTGATCCGTTCGGCAGTCTGATTAGGGAATCATCCCTAAGCACGGCTAAAATCGCGGATCCATTTACAACCCTCTGAGGGAACCCATGAGCGATATCGAAGCACGCGTGAAAAAAATTATTGCCGAACAACTCGGCGTTGAAGAGTCACAAGTGACCAGTGAAAAGGCCTTTGTGGCTGATCTGGGTGCCGACTCTCTCGATACCGTCGAGTTGGTTATGGCTTTGGAAGACGAGTTTGGAATTGAAATTCCGGACGAAGATGCGGAAAAGATCACGACCGTGCAAAACGCCATTGACTACGCGAATACGCATCAAAAGGCGTAAGTAAGTTGCCATGTCGCGCCGTCGCGTTGTTGTAACAGGGTTGGGATGCGTCAGTCCCGTGGGTAACACGGTAGCCGACGCTTGGGCCAATGTCATTGCTGGCAAGTCCGGGATAGACCTGATCACCAAGTTCGACGCGTCGACCTTCTCCTGCAAGATTGCAGGTGAAGTGAAGAATTTTCAGTTGGATACCTACGTTGGCGCCAAAGAGGCGCGCACGATGGATACCTTCATTCATTTTGGCGTTGCCGCCGCCGCGCAGGCGATCGCCGATGCCAATCTGCCGACGCAGGATGCGCTGACTGACGAGTTTTCAACCCGCATTGGTTGCCTGATCGGCTCGGGTATCGGCGGCTTACCGATGATCGAAAACGTGCACGCAGAGTTCTTGCAACGAGGCGCACGTCGTATTTCGCCATTTTTTGTGCCAGCTACCATCGTCAATATGATCGCCGGTCAGGTGGCTATCCGGTTTGGCTTCAAGGGGCCGAACATCGCGATCGTTTCTGCCTGTACCACCGGACTGCACTGCATCGGTGAGGCCGGGCGCATGATTGAATACGGCGATGCCGATGTGATGGTGGCAGGTGGTTCTGAGGCCACAGTTTCACCTTTGGGTATCGGGGGGTTTGCCGCCATGCGTGCCCTGAGTACACGTAACGATGATCCGCAGACTGCCTCGCGCCCGTGGGATCGGGATCGTGATGGTTTTGTGTTGGGAGAAGGCGCTGGCGTGATGGTTCTGGAGGAGTTCGAGCATGCCAAGGCCCGCGGCGCCACCATTTACGCCGAATTGGCTGGTTTTGGCATGAGTGCGGATGCTGGTCACATGACGGCCCCCAATCTTGATGGTCCTCGTCGCGCCATGCTTGGTGCAATGCGCAACGCCGGCGTCAATGCGGATCAGGTCGACTACCTCAATGCACACGGAACTTCGACCCCACTAGGTGACTTGAACGAATCCAACGCCATCAAAGCTGCTCTTGGAGATCACGCAAGGAAGATCGTTGTCAATTCCACGAAGTCCATGACTGGACATCTGTTGGGCGGAGCTGGCGGCATTGAATCAGTGTTCACCGTATTGGCACTGCATCATCAGAAGAGTCCTCCGACAATCAACATCTTCAATCAGGATCCAGAATGTGATCTTGACTATTGCGCCAACACTGCACGTGACATGAAGATTGACGTTGCCTTGAAGAACAACTTCGGCTTTGGCGGCACCAACGGGTCGCTTGTGTTCAAGCGGGCTCCTTGAACCAATCTTCGGTTTTTCGCTATCAAGATCGACTCAGGTTGGCATGCACAGGGCTCCAGCGGTTACCTACCCTGTTGTGGGGCGTTCAGTCTGTTACGGCTGGCTGCTCGGACTAAGCACGGTGTTTGGGATCGTCGCCGGAATGCTGTGGAGTCTTCAGGTCGCACCCAGCCTTTGGCTGCAATTGCTCTTTGCAGCTGTTTTGTTTCTCTGCAGTCTGACTGCTTTTCGGGTCTGGCAGCGTTCTCCACACGGAAACTTGCAGTGGGATGGTCACGCATGGAAGTTCAATATGGCGAATCGGTCTTGGACTGGGCCAGTCACAGTGCATCTGGATTTGCAATGGTGCCTGCTATTGCGCATGCGCGTGCAAGGCGACAGTCGACGATGGCTCTGGCTTGAGCGTGGCAGGGACGCTCTTGCGTGGCCTGCGTTGCGCAGGGCAGTGTTCTCTGCAGGCCTTGTGAATGAAACGACTGTTGGGTAAGGTATCGGTCAATCGGGTCTTGAGCGCGGCCAATGCGTCCCCAATTTGTGCTCTTGTCAAATATTTTCTTGGAGAAAGGTCGATCATGGTTCAATTTGGTTTGAAAAGACGGCAGGTCTGGTCTCTGTTGGCTGCGAGCAGCATGGGGGCTTTGCTTGCCATGGTTCCTCTGGGTGCAGTGCAGGCACAGCAACGGACCTTGCCGGACTTTACGGACCTGGTCGAGCAGGTGGGCCCGTCCGTGGTGAATATCCGCACACTTGAAAAGGTTGTCCCCAGAGGTGGGCCTGACGGCGCCGGCCAGGACGAGATGTATGAGTTCTTCCGCCGTTTTGGCCTGCCGATTCCGAACCTGCCGCGTCAGCTACCTTCGCCGCATCCGAAGCGTCCGGACCAGCAGGAGGAGGAGCAACCACGCGGTGTTGGTTCCGGCTTTGTACTTTCATCCGATGGTCTGATCATGACCAATGCACACGTGATCGAAGGGGCAGACGAGGTTCTTGTAACACTGACCGACAAGAGGGAATTCAAGGCGAGGATCGTGGGGTCGGACAAGCGCAGCGACATCGCGCTTGTCAAGATAGATGCGAGCGGGTTGCCGGCCGTGAAGGTTGGAGACGTAAACCGGCTCAAGGTGGGTGAATGGGTCATGGCCATTGGCTCCCCATTTGGTCTGGACAATACGGTGACGGCTGGCATCGTGAGTGCCAAACAGCGCGACACCGGCGACTACCTGCCCTTTATTCAGACTGACGTCGCCATCAATCCCGGCAACTCGGGCGGTCCTTTGATCAATATGCGCGGAGAAGTGGTGGGGGTCAACAGTCAGATCTACTCGCGTTCCGGCGGCTCGATGGGTATCTCTTTTGCGATCCCGATGGATGAGGCGGTTCGTGTCAGTGAGCAACTGCGCGCCAGCGGTCGCGTCTCGCGTGGTCGTATCGGTGTCCAGATCGATCAAGTCACGAAAGAGGTCGCGGAGTCCATAGGACTCGGCAAGCCGCAAGGGGCCTTGGTGCGATCAGTGGAGAGCGGGTCGCCGGCCGAGAAGGCTGGCGTTGAAGCCGGTGACATCATTACCAGGTTCGATGGGAAACTGGTTGAAAAGTCGAGCGATCTGCCGCGCATGGTCGGTTCAACCAAACCTGGGACCCGCAGTTCTCTGACCGTATTCCGGCGCGGTGGCTCCAAGGAACTTATGGTCACCATAGCTGAAATTGATGCTGACAAGCCAATCAAAAAACCGACGGAGAAGGAAGAGAAGACAAAGGGTTCAAGCGCAGGTCAGGCCCTGGGACTGTCAGTGAGCGAGGTGAGCGAAGCGATCAAGAAGGAACTCAAGATCAAAGGTGGTGTCAAGGTAGACGCTGCTGTCGAGGCAGCAGCCCGTGCCGGTCTGCGCGAGGGTGATGTGATTATTCAAATCGGCAATCTGGAAGTGACCGGTGTCCGGGAGTTCGAAACGGCAATTTCGAAACTGGACAAGAACAAGGCGGTCAATGTCCTGTTTCGACGTGGAGAGTGGGCGCAGTATGTGGTGATTCGACCTGGTCGTTGAGCACTCCTGAGGTATGGCAAGGTTTTGAACGGATCCCTGATCGACCATTTGCTTGAAAAAAGACAGGTGAAAAAATATTTTTTCCTGTCTTTTTGATCATACATATGTTTGTCATCACTAACTTGCGGGACCGATCAGCTCCGATGTTGGTTAGAATGCGACCAGGTGATCATCGATTTTTGGCATATCAGACGCTTTGTACTCCACGATACGAGATGAATTCGATGGATTAACTGGCGGTCCACAGTTCACCCACAAGTTGTCCATGTGATGACGAATCAAAATTGTTAATAAGCTGTGCATAAAAATCATGTTGCGATACTGCAACGACTTCTGATCGTGCTTACTGGGGCTGTACGTAGCTGGCTTTTTGCCTACAATGAAGTTCCAACCTTCGCAGTTGCCAATGATTGTTGGTTCAGGGCGCGTCACAACTCGACGCGCCCTTTTTTCTTTGCGCTCATCTTTCTAATTCAACCACTTAAGTGCTCTCGTTGATGAATCACATCAGAAATTTTTCGATCATTGCTCACATCGATCATGGCAAGTCGACATTGGCGGATCGGCTGATTCAGCGTTGCGGTGGCTTGCAGGACAGAGAGATGCAGGCGCAAGTGCTGGACTCGATGGACATTGAGAAAGAGCGTGGGATAACCATCAAGGCGCAGACCGCTTCATTGAAATACAAGGCGCTCGACGGACAGACCTACAACCTCAATTTGATTGATACGCCAGGCCACGTCGACTTCTCGTACGAGGTGAGTCGCTCACTCTCCGCCTGCGAAGGTGCACTGCTGGTGGTTGATGCCAGTCAGGGCGTGGAAGCTCAGACCGTTGCCAATTGCTACACAGCTCTTGAGTTGGGTGTCGAGGTTGTGCCGGTGCTCAACAAGATGGATCTGCCTAATGCCGATCCCGATAACGCCAAAATTGAGATCGAAGATGTGATTGGCATTGACGCGTCCGACGCAATTGCCTGCTCGGCAAAGACGGGTATGGGGATTGAGGACATTCTCGAAGCGGTAGTGGCCAGAATTCCAGCGCCCAAGGGCAACCCTGACGCTGCGCTGCGCGCCATGATCGTCGACAGCTGGTTTGACAACTACGTGGGAGTTGTGATGCTCGTGCGCGTCGTCGACGGGAGGCTGGCCAAGGGCGAGCGCATCAAGCTCATGGCCACCGACACGACCTACAACGCCGATAGCCTGGGCGTCTTCACGCCCGCCAACGAATCACGCGACTCACTCGAAGCTGGCGAAGTCGGCTACGTCATTGCCGGTATTCGTGAACTGCAGGCGGCAAAAGTGGGTGACACCATCACCTTGATCAAGCCTGGAACAGGCGGCGCCGCATTCACGGCCACCGAGCCGCTCCCCGGTTTCAAGGAAATTCAGCCACAGGTGTTTGCCGGCCTGTACCCGACCGAAGCCAATCAGTACGAAGGCCTGCGCGACAGTCTGGAGAAACTCAAGCTCAACGACTCATCACTGCAATATGTCCCCGAAGTGTCGCAAGCATTGGGCTTTGGCTTTCGTTGTGGATTTCTGGGGCTGCTGCATATGGAGATCGTGCAGGAAAGGCTCGAGCGTGAATTTGATCAGGACCTTATCACCACTGCGCCCAGTGTCGAATACCAGGTGGTGCAGGTTGACGGGACTGTGAGAATGGTGGAGAACCCTTCGAAGATGCCTGATCAGGGTCGACTTGATGAAGTGCGCGAGCCCATTGTCACGGTGCACCTGTACATGCCGCAGGACTACGTCGGCGCCGTGATGACTCTGGCCAATCAGAAGCGCGGAGTCCAGATGAACATGGCCTACCATGGGCGACAGGTCATGCTCACCTACGAGATGCCGCTGGCTGAAATCGTGATGGATTTCTTTGACAAGCTGAAGTCTGTCTCCCGCGGCTACGCTTCAATGGACTACGAATTCAAGGAGTACCGCACTGCCGATGTGGTGAAAGTGGACATCCTGCTCAACGGCGAGAAGGTTGATGCCCTGTCCATCATCGTGCACCGCTCCCAATCGCAGTACCGCGGGCGGGCCGTGGTGGCGAAGATGCGCGAAATCATTTCGCGCCAGATGTACGACGTTGCCATTCAGGCGGCTATCGGCGCGAATATCATCGCCCGTGAGACAATCAAAGCGCTGCGCAAGAACGTGATCGCCAAGTGCTATGGCGGTGATATTTCACGCAAACGCAAACTTCTCGACAAGCAAAAGCAAGGCAAGAAACGCATGAAGCAGATTGGTTCGGTTGAAGTGCCACAGGAAGCCTTCCTGGCAATACTGCAGGTGGAAGACTGATGCAGGCCCTGACATCATTCGTGCTGGCCGCGTTTGTCGGATACATAGGTGCCTGGTACTTCGGTATCGTTGAAGGCAACTTTGCACTCTTGCTGTTTTTGGCAACGGTTGTAACCGGCATTTACTGGGTTCTCGAGCGTTTCCATTTCCTGCCGCAGCGGCAAAAGGCAGCGGCACAGCTCGAAACACAAACGCTGAAGCGCCGCGAGGAACTTGGCAAATTGGGGATCAACCAGATCGATGACAACATCGCTGATGCCCGCTCCCGCATCCTGGCGCAACCTTGGTGGCTGGACTGGACTGCGGGTCTGTTCCCGGTGATCATTGCTGTCTTCTTTCTGCGTTCGTTCCTGTTTGAGCCTTTCAAGATTCCTTCAGGCTCCATGATCCCGACTCTGCTGGTGGGAGACCTCATTCTGGTCAACAAGTTCCACTATGGGTTACGTCTGCCGGTGATTAACACCAAGATCACCGATGGAACCGCGCCACAGCGCGGTGACGTCATGGTGTTCCGTTATCCGCCCAAACCCAGCCTTGACTACATCAAGCGGGTGGTTGGAACGCCGGGTGACGAAGTAGCTTACCTCAACAAGCGGTTGACCATCAACGGGCAACCGATCGAGACGACAGCGGTGCCTGAATTCTTTGATGAGGATGCCATGCGCTACTTCAAACAATATGAAGAGTCGCTGGGCCAGCACAAGCACCGCTTGCTGAACGACGATGACCGCCCGGCGTTTGTGCCCGGTGCGGACGACTTTGTTTTCAAGCAAAACTGCCGCTATAGTGTTGAGGGAGTGGTATGCAAAGTACCGCAAGGCCACTATTTCATGATGGGGGATAACCGTGATAATTCACTCGATTCCCGCTATTGGGGTTTTGTTCCTGACAAGAATATTGTGGGGAAAGCATTTTTCGTCTGGATGAATTTCAGCAGTTTGAAACGCATCGGGTCATTTGATTGAATTTGGGGAATGTATGACGATTCAGTTCAGATCCAGACAACGTGGTTTGTCGTTCCTGGGGCTCCTGGTGGTCGGCGGCTTGCTGGCAGCCTGCGGCGTCATCATCGCTGAAGTTGTGCCAACCGCGATTGAATATCAGGGCATTCGCCGAGCCGCTGACAAAGCTCAGGAAGGCACGTCGGTAGCGGAAGTGCGTGCTATTTTTGACAAAGTTGCTTCAGTGGATAACATCAAATCCATCAGTGGCAAGGACCTTGAGGTAAGCAAGGAAGGCGAAAGAATTGTCGTCAGTTTTGCTTATCAGCGTGAAATTCACATGTTTGGCCCGGCCTACTTGACGCTCAAGTACAGCGGGCGCTCCAAGTAATGCTGCCAAGTCAAGAGGTACGAGCGTGTGAATGAAGCGCTGACAGCATTGCAGGTTCGCCTGCAGCACAGGTTCACGGACACTCAACTTCTGTTACGGTCAATTACGCACCGCAGTTTTTCGCTCGATCACAATGAGCGACTCGAATTTTTGGGTGATTCCGTTTTGAATCTGGCCGTGGCCGATTTACTGTTTCAACGACTGAGTGCATTGCCCGAAGGTGATTTGTCCCGAGTGCGGGCCAACCTCGTGAAACAGGATACGCTGCATCGCCTTGCGGTTGAACTGGGCCTGCCGGAAGTCATTCGCCTTGGCGAAGGAGAAGCTCGCTCGGGCGGACAAAAAAGACCATCCATCCTGGCTGATGCGCTGGAAGCTGTTATCGGTGCAGTTTATCTGGACGCCGGCTTCCCGGCGGCACAAAGTCTGGTGCATCGACTTTTTCAGGCGGTCGAAATAAACCCCGAAATGCAGGCCATTGGCAAAGATCCGAAGACCGAGTTGCAGGAATGGTTGCAGGCGCGCAAAATGAGCCTGCCGCTGTACCGTGTCGTCGGCACGCTCGGAGCGGCACACAAGCAGACCTTCGATGTCGAATGTGAAGTCATCGAACTCAATATTTCAGAGCGTGGTATTGGCGCGTCGCGCCGTGCTGGTGAACAGGCAGCGGCCGGCGCCATGCTGCAGACCATCAAGGCCAAGACGACGATATGACAGACACAAAGTCTCCGAAAGCAATGCAAGATGCAGTTGCCCCCGAGGGTCAGGATGATCTCGAAAGCATGCTCAAGGGGTTGCATCGCCGGGCAGCGGCAGGAACTCCCGCTGCGGACCAGCGCTGCGGCCTGATCGCCATCGTTGGCAAACCGAATGTTGGAAAGTCGACGCTACTCAATGCACTGGTGGGTCAAAAAATCAGCATCACCTCGCGCAAGGCGCAAACCACGCGCCATCGCATTACCGGCATCCACACCTTGGGCAAGACCCAGTTTGTGTTTGTCGATACACCCGGTTTCCAGACCCGCCACAACAATGCGCTGAATCGTTCTCTCAACAAGACCGTACTTGGCGCCGTTGGCGATGTTGACCTGATTCTGTTTGTAGTGGAAGCGGGCATGTTCAATCAGGCCGATGCCAAGGTGCTCGAACTGTTGAGCAAAGAAGTGCCGACCTTGTTGGTGGCCAACAAGTTGGATCAAGTGACACGCCGCTCGGACATTGCGCCCTGGCTGCAGCAGATGCAGCAGCGCCACGCTTTTGCCGAGTTTGTTCCGATGTCAGCCAAGAATGCCAAAGACATTGAGCGCCTGCTTGGCATCTGTGAGCGCTTCTTGCCCGAGCAGGCATGGTGGTATGCGCAGGACGAGTTGACGGACCGCAGCGAGAAGTTTCTTGCCAGCGAGACGGTGCGGGAAAAACTGTTTCGTCTCACCGGTGATGAGTTACCTTACACCTCGACGGTTGTGATCGACAAATTCGAGGAAGAACCCGGGCGCGGCAAGCAAAAACGCCTGCTTAGAATCGCCGCCACCATTGTGGTGGAGCGCGACACGCACAAAGCCATGGTGATTGGTGACAAGGGTGAGCGGATCAAGCGCATAGGGACCGAAACCCGGGTTGAACTCGAAAGGGCGCTGGACGCCAAGGTTTTCATCGAGTTGTGGGTCAAAGTGCGTTCCGGTTGGGCCGACGATGAAGCGCGGGTGCGCAGCTTTGGCTACCAATGAAATGTTGACCCCCACTCTTGTCACTGCGTGTACTGCGCCGCCCCCCAAGGGGTCCATGCCTTGCTTGGGGCGGCCCGTCGCGGCGGCATACTTCGTTTGATCGACATGCTACGTGGCTACCAAACGCATTTCAGATGAACCTGCCTATGTGCTGCACCGCTATGACTGGAGCGAGTCAAGCCTGATCCTTGAAGTGTTCACGCGCCATCACGGGCGCATCGCGCTGGTGGCCAAAGGGGCGAAGCGGCCCAGTTCGAGTTTTCGTCCCATCCTGCTGCCGCTGCAGCCTCTGCACCTGGCTTTTGGTGGGGATGGTGAAATCCGGTCCCTCAAAGGGGCCGAATGGCAGGGTGGACACATCATGCCCAGCGGCGAGGCCTTGCTGTCGGGCTACTACCTGAATGAATTGCTGCTGTTGTTGTTGGCACGTGACGACCCGCACCCGGGCTTGTTTGATGTCTACGCTAACGTTGTTCAGGTGATCGCGTCGGAACATGGCGAAGCTTTGCAGTCCGCACTTCGCGCTTTTGAGTTGCTCTTGTTGCGCGAGATTGGCTTGCTGCCGTTGCTCGATGCCCAGACGATGACGCTGCGCTCGCTTGACGCTCAGTCCCGCTATTGCCTGGTACCGGAAGGCGGTCTGCGTCAGTGCGGTGAAGCGGACCGCAGCAGCCTTAGCGGTGCCCAGTGGCTGGCATTACAGGAATCGCTGAGCAACGCTGCACCTTTTACCGCTACCTTGCGTGCCTGTTCGCAAGTGATGGCGGAACTCAAGCCGCAACTGCGCACGCTCCTGAATTACCATTGTGGGGTCAGCACTTTGCGTACCCGGCAGATGATGATGGATCTGCAATCGCTATGAACAAAACTTCTCTTTCCGTCAACCTCAACAAGGTGGCGCTGGTGCGCAACACGCGTCACCTCGGCATTCCCAGTGTGAAGCGCGCGGCGACCCTGTGTTTGCAGGCAGGTGCCAGTGGCATCACGGTTCATCCTCGACCCGACGAACGGCATATTCGTGCCACCGATGTGCGGGATCTGGCCGAGCTATTGCGCGCCTGGCCCGAGCGCGAATTCAACGTTGAAGGCAATCCCTTGCACAACCTGATGGATTGCGTGCGCGACTTGCGTGAGCGCGGCCTGCCCGTGCACCAGGTCACTTTTGTGCCCGACAGCGAAGGTCAGTTCACCAGCGACCATGGCTGGAATTTTCCGGCCGATGCAGATCGACTTCGTCCCCTGATCGCTCAGGCCCATGCTTTGGGTGTTCGCGTCAGTCTGTTCATGGATGCCGAGCCACAACTCATGGCTGCAGCCCGGGCGGTTGGTGCAGACCGCGTCGAACTCTACACCGAACCCTACGCCGCTGCCTGGGGTACGGTGCAGCAAGAGACCCAGTTGGCGCGTTTTGCCAGCGCGGCGCATTCGGCGCTGGATGCCGGGCTGGCGGTCAACGCTGGTCATGACCTGAACCGCGACAATCTTGCCACGTTCATCCGTCAGGTCAAAGGTGTCAGCGAGGTGTCGATTGGGCACGCCCTGATCTCCGATGCGCTGGAACGGGGATACGCCGCCACCGTTGCCGACTACTTGCGCTGCATCGACGAAGGCTTGTCGTGATATTTGGCATTGGCACTGACATCTGCGACGTGCGCCGGATCCGCCAGAGCCTTGTGCGCCATGGTGATCGTTTTGCCAGAAAGATTCTGAGCGAGGCTGAATTCAACACCTGGCAGGCGCGCAGCGCGCGCTGGCCTGAGCGCGGTGTACGCTATCTGGCGAGTCGCTTCAGCGCCAAGGAGGCGTTCAGCAAGGCGATCGGTCTGGGCATGGTCTGGCCGATGCATTGGCGTCAGTGCGAGATTGGTAAACTTTCCAGCGGCAAGCCGACCATCGTCCTGCATGGTGAACTGAAAGAATGGTTTGAATCGCGTCAACTGGCCGCGCACGTCAGCCTGACCGACGAGACCGACTACGCCGCCAGCTTCTGCGTGGTCGAGAAAATTTGATACCCATCAGCGAGACAACCCATGGCACAGCACGCGCCCCTCATCATCGACATTGCAGCCCTGAGCCTGAGCAAAATTGACCGCCAGCGGCTCATGCACCCGCTGGTTGGCGGTGTCATCCTGTTTGGCCGCAACTGGCAGGATCGCCATCAGTTGACCCGGCTGTGCCGCGACATCAAGGCGTTGCGACGCGACCTGCTGATTTGCGTGGATCACGAGGGCGGTCGGGTTCAGCGTTTCAAGACCGACGGCTTTACGCATCTGCCTCCCATGCGTGCCCTGGGTGATATGTGGCTGCGAGATGGCAAAGCCGGTGCTGGTAGCGGCGCGCTCAAGGCCACCAACGCGGCCACCGCCTGCGGTTTTGTGTTGGGGTCCGAATTACGTGCTTGTGGTGTGGACTTGAGCTTCACCCCGGTACTTGATCTTGATTACGGTGGCAGCAGCGTCATTGGCGACCGCGCCTTTGCGCGCGACCCACGGGTCGTCAGTGTGCTTGCCAAGAGTCTGATGCACGGTTTGCTGCAAAGCGGCATGGCCAATTGTGGCAAGCACTTCCCCGGTCACGGCTTTGTGAAGGCCGACTCTCATACCGACATTCCGGTTGACCGGCGCAGTCTGAAGGCCATCCTGTCGGATGACGCCGCACCCTATGGCTGGCTGAATACCACGCTGTCGAGCGTGATGCCGGCGCACGTGATCTACCCTCAAGTGGACGATCGTGCGGCCGGCTTTTCCTCGCGTTGGCTGAACGACATCCTGCGCGGCCAGCTCGGTTTTGGTGGTGCCATCTTCAGTGATGATCTGTCCATGGCTGGAGCCCGTCGGCTTGATGGCAAGACGCTCACTTACACGCAGGCCGCCATTCTGGCCTTGAATGCGGGCTGCGACATGGTGCTGCTTTGCAATCAGACTCTGGTCGATAGTGAAGGCGGCGGTCTTGCGGTCGATGTTCTGCTGGATGGCTTGACCGAGGCATTGCTCAAAGGGCTCTGGCAGTCAAATGAAGCCAGTGACGAGCGACGTCGTGCACTCCTGCCTTGTGCACCGGCACCGGTATGGGAAGATTTGATGCGGCAGCGCGACTACATGCACGCGCTTGATTGGGTACCGTGAGCGCGGCTTTTGCGTGTTGATGAACGGGAGTAACAAATGAAATATCTGAACGTAGTGGCCGGGTTGGTTGTGGGACTGGCTGCCTTGCCAGGGTTTTCGCAGCCGCAACTGGCTTATGCCGCCAAGCAGGTGAATTTGCGCGCCGGACCTGGCATGGAGTACCCCGTCATAGCCATCCTGCTGGCCGGCGTGCCAGTCACGGTTCAGGGTTGTGTGGCCGACTATCACTGGTGTGATGTGGAGGCGGGACCGAGCCGGGGTTGGGTCTACGGCGCCAACATTGTCTACCCGTATCAGGGCACCAATGTTCCGGTCATCAGCTATGGAGCCATGATCGGCATCGGCATCCTGGCCTTCAGCGTGGCCGGCTACTGGGATCAGCACTATGTTGGTCGACCATGGTACCCGCAGCGCCAGCGCTGGATCAACCGACCACCTCCCGCAGCACTGCCACATGCGCCTCCAGTGCAAAGGCCAGCGCCGCCAGAACACCGGGTGCCCTCTGGTCACCCCGCAGTGCAACCGCAACATCGTGCGCCGGGTGGTCAGCGGCCAGAGCAACGCGTCGAGCCGCCAGAGGGCAGGCCGCACGCAGTGCCACCCTCCGTGCCGCCACAGCACGAGCAACGTCCGCCGCAGCGCGCGCAGGAGCCCAGGGAGGTACACAAGGGGCCCAGGGAAAAAGAGCAAGGACTACCCAGCCGATGAAATCGAAGTCACCCCAGGGTGGCCTGGTTTACTCGACCGAAGTCGGGCGCACGTGCCCCAAGTGTCGCCAGGCCCTTGCCAGTTGTCGCTGCAGCGCCGCAAACGTACGACCCGCCACCGATGGCGTGCTGCGCGTGTCCCTTGAAACCAAGGGCCGTGCCGGCAAGGGCGTTACGGTGCTACGTGGGTTGGCGCTTGACGATACAGCCATCGCTGCACTGGGCAAACAGCTCCGGACGTCCTGCGGCAGCGGTGGTACCGTGAAAGATGGTGTGGTCGAAGTGCAGGGCGATCACCGCGACCGCGTTATCAAGATGCTGAGTGACCAGGGCCACGTCGTCAAACGGGCAGGTGGTTAAGGAGAAGGGAGCCTCTGAACTGGCTCTCATGACCATCCAGCTTCTCGTCACTACCCGCGAAGTTGAAGTGTGCACGGGCTTGCGCAGGATGATGAAGAATCTAGAATGAACGCCTCACCGCCGCCCCGTGCTCGACTCAAAATGCTGGAGACTGAAACCATGAAACGAACCGAGTTAAATCGCCGCGAACTGCTCATGGGTCTGATCGCGGGCCTGGCCGCCCCGGCCTTCGCGCAACTCGACAAGAGCATCCGTTTCATCCTGCCCAACGCCACCGGCTCGGGTGTTGACACCATCATGCGCGCTGCGCAGCCGGCATTGAGCAAGGCGCTGGGGCACGCAGTTGTCGTTGACAACCAGCCTGGAGCAGGCGGCATCGTCGGATTGCAGGCGCTGACGCGTTCGCAGCCAGACGGCTTCACGCTCAGCGTGGTGTCCAACAATGTGGTGATCTTTCCAAGTGTCTACAAGTCGCTGTCCTTTGACATGCCGGGCGACTTCACGCCAATCGCGGTGGTCGGCTACACACCGGTGGTACTTGTCGTCAACGCCAAGGTGCCGGCCAACAATTCGAAAGAACTGATCGCTCTGCTCAAGAGTCGGGGTGGTGAAATGAACTTTGCCTCTGGCGGCAATGGCACCATCTTGCACCTTGCTACTGAAATGTTCCTCGACGAAGCTGGCGTCAGGGCGCGCCACATTCCCTACAAAGGCGTCGGTCCAATGCTGACCGACCTGATGGGTGGCCAGGTCGAGTTCGCCACCGTCGCCCTGCCCAGCGTGCAAGCGCACATCAAAGCAGGTTCCTTGCGTGCCATTGGCGTTGCCACTTCGCAGCGAGTTGCCGCAGCGCCCGAGATCCCGACCTTCGTTGAGCAGGGGCTACCGAATTACGTTGTGGAAGCCTGGTTCGCGGTGCTGGGCCCCAAGGGTCTGCCGCCGGCCGAAGTGCAACGGGTGCACGCCGCGCTGGTCACGGCCTTCAACGACCCCGTGGTCAAGGACGCGATGAGCAAGCAGGGCAACGTGATCAACGTCGGGCCGGCTGATCAGGCGATGCAGTTCTTCCGCAGCGAAAGGGCCAAGTACGCCGCTCTGGTCAAGAAGGCCGGCATCGAACAGCAGTGATGCAGTTTGGCAGACTTCTGCCCATTCGCTTCGATCCGGCGCCTCAGTTCATGCCACAGCCACCCGGGCCACTTGCGTGACTGCAGGACTCGCAAGGGCTGGTCATCGCTGGCGCGGATTGCGAGGTCGTTGTCGCGAAGACCGACAGCAATTTGTCGAGTTCGGCTGACTGGCATTGTGGGCACTTCGGCTCTGTGCCGGAGCGCACCAAGGCTTCAAATTTGTGGCCACACGCACTGCAGGCGTATTCATAAATCGGCATAGCTACTCCAGGTTCATGACCAATTATCGGCGGAATCTTTTCACTCGCACTGCGCCCAGAACTGCTTGTTCGACGATGGGTGTATAACCGAGGCGCTCTGGCGCGATAGCGCGCCATATCAACAAGGAAGAATCGACATGGGCGCACAGTGGAAAGCAAAAGGCAAGGAACTGGCGGCAAACGCCAAAGGCCGGCTGTTTGGAAGATTGGCCAAGGACATCATGATTGCAGCGCGTAGCGGGGCCGACCCTGCGTCGAACGCGCGCTTGCGCCTGCTTGTGGAGCAGGCACGCAAGGTTTCCATGCCCAAGGAAACACTGGACCGTGCCATCAAGAAGGGCGCAGGCCTGACGGGTGATGCCGTTAATTTCGAGCGCGTCATCTACGAAGGTTTTGCGCCGCACCGTGTTGCGCTCATGGTTGAATGTTTGACCGACAACGTGAACCGTACTGCCCCGGAGATGCGCGTGCTTTTTCGCAAAGGGCAACTCGGCACTTCCGGCTCGGTCGCATGGGATTTTGACCATATTGGCATGATAGAAGCGGAGCCGGCCGTCGCCGGCGCCGACGCGGAAGTCGCGGCCATTGAAGCCGGCGCACAGGACCTCGAGGTCGGTGATGAGGAGGGCTCAGTGACCTTCCTCACCGATCCGGCCGATCTGGACCTGGTGAGCCGCGCGTTACCAACTCACGGCTTTCGAGTCAATTCCGCCAAGCTTGGTTACAAACCAAAGAACCCGGTCAGCTCAGCTGGATTGAGCGCCGAGCAACTCGAAGAAGTTGAATCCTTCCTGGCCGCCATCGATGCACATGACGACGTGCAAAATGTGTTTGTGGGTCTGTCCGGTTAAGGCGTGCTGCGTTTTGCCAACTGCACAGACTATTCACAGCGCCAGTTGGTAAACGCATCTTCAGGACTTTCAGCGGTGACAACCACCAGATAGTCCTTCGGTCCCCTCTGGGCGACAAGCACACCATAGTCGAGCAGGCCCTTGGCTGCGGCACTCTGTTGGGCGCTAGCCCAAACCTTATCCAGATCGTTAACGAAATTGGGTTCATGTTTTGCAAGCTGCTGCCGCCCATCCTTGCTCAATCGCAAGAGGTGTACATGCAACTGGTTCTGGCTGCGATGGAACTGTGGATTGACCACCAGAGCAAGTGACTCGGTCTCGATGCGACTGGCCGCCACGTCCCAGGCAAATTGCCAGATGCCATCAGGCCGCTTCGGGTCTTCAACGCCCCGCACTGTGTTGATGGGCAACGCCAGGCCGTGCACAAAACTGCTTGGGCAGCCGCACATCTTGATGTCACGAATCGCCGTGTAACTGGCGTTGAGCGCCCAGACATCGGTGCTCTTCTTGCACTCGAGTGGAGCGCCGCAGGCGGCGTCGTTTCTTGGGGCACGGCATTGCGTGCAATAGTTGGCCTGCGCCGGATCGACGCAGTGATTGACGATGTCGAGCAGAATATCGCTTCGCTCGATCGCCAGCGCGGGCTGGTGAAACAGTCCGCTGAGCGCTGCGGCTACTCCAAGTACGAGGAATGTTGATCTGGCAGCGGTCATCGCATATTTTCCAAGATTGAGAAAATCAATTCCTCGATTATCCGACTTACATCGAATCCGCTTCGGATCAGGCTCGCGATGGTGGGAACTTCGCCTTTGTCTTAGCAAGCCGCACGAATCCTACTGGCTTCCCAGCCCTGATCCGGTCGCACTGCGATGCGATTTCTTGCTGCCATCGAGTTTGCCATCCTTGCGACGCGCTTCAGGCGATGTGTTAGTCGATCCATCACCTGAGTTGGTAAATGACGGAATCACCAGAATCAGCATTTGGTTCGCAGTTTTTTGTTGCTCCGATGTCAGATTGGCGTAGAGGGTTTTGGCAGCATCCTCCACTTCCTCCAGTGCTGCCAGACGGTTTTGCAGGTTGTCAACCATGCGGCCAATCTGATGCGGTGCAGCGTCGTCTGGTGATGGGTCGATCGGTTTTTGCCGGTAGTACGCACTGGTGTATGAGTCCACCCGGCTCTCAAAGACACTCCACAGACCTTGCTGCGGATCAGACAATCCGAGGCGATCATGAAGCTGCTGCAATGTGACTTCGCGTGTTCCGGTCGCACGTGCTGGTGTGACTCCTCTGTTTGTCTCCAAGCGCGTGACCGGATCGGTGGTGAAACCCTTGCCATCTGATTGCGCCCAACTTAACTGGGGCACCACAGCGATCAGGAGCCAGGCTAGTTTGTTCATGCACATTTCCCGAAAGTCAATCAAACGACATGACTCAATTCCACGCCAATCAGTGAAACGATCAGATCGGGCGTCGAAACGTCTGTCGTTGCAGTCACATCACCGACGACAGCCTTGAGTGTCGACATATCGGTTGTGACGTTATGCAACACCTCGGTGAAGTACTTCGCTACGGCTGTTTGGTTCTGAAACTGTAGCGCCGTGCCGCCCCAGGTTGCATCATTGGGTGACATGTTCGCCAGATTGCCAAAGACCTGGTAGATCATGTCACCACGAGTCCAGCCAGCGTCGAGTGCGCCGGTAATGTCTTTGACCGCTTGAACCTTCGTTGTATCGGATGCACTGTTTTTGACGACATTGGCAACCAACAAGGTGGCCAAGTCTGCATTCGACATGGATTCAGGATAAGTCAACGTGAACTGCGGCTTGGTCGCGAAGATTTCCACAATCTGTTTGACCGTCAGACCTGCGTTGTAGGCGTCGGCCATCTGGCCCATGAAGGTGGCGCCGGGCGCTGCACTGAAGGCAACGACCGAGAAGTGATACAGGCTGTCCAGAGTTTGGGTTGTGAAGTTGTAACTGCTCAAACCTGCGTAGGAGTTGCCCGCCAGATCATGGACTGCACCGGCGTCAATGCCAATTCCGTAGGTGGAAAAGATGCCGAGGTCTGTCGTTGGGTTGATTGTCAGCGTGTTACCGACAATGCTGACGTTGCCACTGGTGGCCACGTTGTACGTTGCCACTGTGACGCCAGTAGACGATGTCAAAGTGATGTTGCCTGTGCCTTTTGCGACGGCTTCACTGAATGTGAACACGATGTCACTGCCCACCGCCACGCCTGCACTTTGGTTGGCTGGGGTAATGGAGTTGACGATAGGTGGCTTGGTGTCTATGGGCTGCGCGGCGGCAGTGGTTGCCGCGTTGGGGTTGCCGTAGGCATCAGTCACAGACGCTGCATTCAGCGTCAAGCTCATGGTTCCCTCGGTATTGGCTGCTGGCCCAGCAACCACGCTATAGGAGGTGCCACTGCCCGACACAGAAACGACACTACCGTTGGAAACCGTGAAGTCGTTCGTCGTCAGTCCGGTAACAACCTCGCTGAATGTCAATAAATAGGTCACATTGCCGGTTGCTGTGCCTGCCGTGTTGTCTGCGATGCTGACGGTCGGCGGTACTTTGGAGCCAAAAAGGATACGGAGATCGAGCACATCCCGCCCGCTGTTGAAGGTCAGCACCTCCATGTTGTACAAGGTGGCGTGCAGCGCGGCGCTGGCGCCGGAGATCGAATCAATGTGCACGGCGCCATCGCTGGCCTGGGTGATGTTGTAGGAGGAACGCAAGGACGTGCCCAGGTTCAGCGTATCGACGCCTGCCAGACCATCGAGCGTGAAGGTGCCTGGCGTAATGAGGTTCCAGGAATTGTCGCCTGTAGTTCCGGTATAGGTGGGCATGGTCAGGTGTCTCCGAGTGCAATAGGGTGGTGGACGTAGTGTTGAGGGAACGAAGACCTCAGGCCTTGGCCGGATTCTTCAGGTGAATGTTGCCAATCTGATCGACTGCTAGGTAGTCCATGCCGCTGGATTCAAGAAATTCCAGTCCGTCGGACTGCTTGAGCATGGCGATAGTGCTGCAGTTGCCAGCCACCACGGCCAGCGGCGCCACGACGCTGACCGTGCGCCAGTGCGTTACCGGCTGACCGGACTTCGGGTCCAGAACGTGGCAGTAACGATGGCCATCGAGTTCAAAGAATCGCTCATAGTCGCCGCTGGTGGCCAAGCCTCCATGGGTCATGGGCATCGTGGCCAGGATCTTGCCCTTTTGGCGCGGATCCTGGATGCCAATCATCCAGGGTTGACCGTCCGGCTTGGGACCGAACACGCGCATGTCGCCAGCCAGATTCACATACCCGTGCCGCGCGCCAAGTTCCGTGAGCAGGGCGCCGGCGCGATCGGCGGCATATTCTTTGCCAAAGCCACCGAAGTCAATCTCCATGCCCTGCTGTGGCAAGCGCACTTTGCCTTGTTCACGCTCCACCCGCGACCAGCCAATCAGGGCTCGCAATTGCGCGAGCTCTGGCTCTGATGGGACCCTTGGCACACGAAAATTCCAGGCCCGACGCAACACACCGCAGGTGATGTCAAACAATTCGCCGCTGTTCCGGTACAAGGTGTCAGCGTAGCCCAGTAAGGCCCAGGTCTCGTCATCACACTCGATCGGCTGCTGCCCCGCTGCCGCGTTGATGCGTGAAACGATGCTGTCGCTGGAATAGCGTGAATATTTTTCCTCAATGCGCTTTACCTCGGCCACTGCCGATTGCGCCAGCTCTTGGGCTTGCTGCTCATCGTCCGTCGCCACCACGAGTTCGCAGGCGCTGGCCATCGCATCGAAAGGAATACGGAAAACGCGCATGCTTCAGAACGGATGCGACAGACCCAGTTGAATGCTTCGGGCGTAGAACGGCAATTGCGATGGGCTGCCGCTGCCAAAGAGGCGCCAGGAGGCACGCTGCTCGTAATTCTCATACTTCATGTCCATGAGCCAGCCGGCATCCAGTTGCTTGGCCACCTTCAAGCCCAGCGTATGCGCACCAAAGGCCGATACACGTTGATCTTCTGAATAATTGTCACTGCTGCCGGGAGCAAACGGGAAAGAACTGGCGTCAGGGTTCACGTAGAAGCTGGCAGCACTTTGCGAGTAAAGACGCGCCAGCGGCGTCACGGTCCAACCCTGTGGCAAGGGCTGCACATACTCAAATCCCAAGGTATGTGAGTCTATGCCCCACGAGTCGGTGTAGTACCGGTAACTCAGACGTGTCGTCCCCTGCGTGGATTCAAGGTGGTGATTCCAGCGCAGCATGGCAGTGTGGCTGTCCCTTGTGCTGGGACGGCTGTCGGCAAATTTGTACGGGTCCGAGAAGTCGCCTCGACCCAGAGACAGACTCAGGTTCAGTTGGACGATGTCGTCCGTGGTAAGAACCTGGGTCACACCTAATAGCAGGCCAGTCACTTGCTTGGTCGCATCCACGACGGCAAAGTTCGTCGGATTAATGACGTCGCTGTTGTATCCCAGCCCCGCAGTCCAAGTCGTATTCTTGTCTTCGCTCGATCGCGTTGCCTGCAGTGACAGCCCCCTGGACAGGTAGTCGGATTCGCTGGAAACGTTGGCACCCAGGGTCAGCGTGCCGTTGGGAAAATAGCGAGTCACATTGGCCTCAAGCGCACGTCGGTGGTCGTGCATCGGCGTAATGGATGAGCTTTGGTACAGCGGCGACGCTCCTGAAATGCTGTCGGACGTGACGGTGCCGCCAAACGACCATTCGCCTGAAATAGGTGCAAGAATGCTGAGCGCGGAAGCCTGTACCTTGATGCGCGACGTGTCCGGCTGACTGTCTTGGTAGTCCAGATACTTGAAGGCGATAAGACCGCGCTCAGGCGCACTCTCGGCATGGACAACCCCCGTCAGAGGCAATGCCAGTGCGGCGGTCATCAGGGCTGTTCCGACGGTTCGACGAGGTGCAGACTCGATCGGCTGACGAGAAGCGTTTTGAAGTTTGTCCATTGTCTTGGTCTTGTGTTAACAGGTAATTTCAATTGCAGCCGCAGCCACCGCCGCCGACGCCCGATCCGCCAGAGGAACCTTCCTTGCTGCCGTACACATGCTCGGTGAATGCTGCGTCCAAACGGTCGCCGTCAAATGTCATTTCCGGCTTCGCCAGATTTCCCTTTTCCCAGGGGCTGACCTGAACAACACCAGCGCAACCGCTTAACAGCAACGCGGTTGCAGTCAGAAGGCTCAATGCAAGTGGCTTCATCAGTGATCCTTGATGTTCAGTGCCAGTTTGATCTGGCGTTCCAGTTCGACGCGGTTTTCGTCGCGAAAGCCGCTGTGCACCAACAGCACCTTTCCGTCTGGTCCGATCAAGATGGAGGTGGGCATGCCTTTGACAGCGTAGCTGCGCGGCGTCTTTCCGGTCTGGTCAAAGGCGACATCAAAGGCTGCAGGGGTTTCTTTCAAGAAGGCTCTCGCGTCGTCGGGTTTCTGGTCGACGTTGACTGCTACCACGCGCAGACCTTTGCCGCCGTAACGAGCATGCATTTCGTTCATCCACGGGAACGACTGCTTGCAAGGGCCGCACCAGGAGGCCCAGAAGTCCAGATAGATTGTCTTTCCCTTGTAATCGCTGAGTTTGACGTTCCCCATTCGTCCCGTAAGATCAAACTCGGGTGCGGTCTGGCCGCTCTCGACGGCAAGGGCTGGTAAGCCCGCTAGCAGGCTCATAAGCAGCACTGCGGTTTGAGAATAAATGTTTTTCATAAGTCAGGCCAAAATGTGATTAAAGAAAGTGGGCTGCGTTGACATTGTGGGAATTTTTCCCGATAATATCACTGACTTTAAAAGTGCGTGCGCGCCCAACTTGTAAAAACTTGTAAAGATGCTCAAGACACCCATCCTCAATGTTTCAGCTGCTTTGCCGCACAGGCGGGGTAGTTCGGTTAAGCAATGACCAAACTCACTCGACCTGCAGCCAGTTCACGTTTGCACAAGGTGGCGGGTTTGCCCGAGCCTGCACTGGCGGCGCAGGCCATTTCACTGGTGTTGCAACCACTGGCACGCCTGATGATTGATCACGGTCTGCAGTTGCCCTCGCTCGTTGAATTGTTGAAGCAGGCGCTGGTTCAGGAAGCTGTGGCCGCCTATGGTCTGGCCGACAAGGGAAGTTCGGACACGCGCATCGCCTTGCTCACGGGGGTTCATCGCAAGGACGTGAGAAGGCTGCGTGCGGAACCTGACACAGCTGAAGGCGACAGCCCGATGATTCCAGTGGCTGCATCGGTGGTGGCGCGCTGGATCAGCGAACCGCGTTATCTGAATGCAGACCAGACTGCCAGAGCCTTGGCGCGTACGCCGGGTCGTGGCAGCGAAGGCGAATTTGACTTCACTACGCTGGTGGCCGAGGTTAGCCGTGACGTTGGCGCGCGGGCCGTTCTCGACGAGTTGGAGCGTCTGGGCGTGGTCGAACTGCGCGATGATGGCTATGTGGCCCTCAAGTCAACTGCCTTCGTGCCGCACGAAGGACTGCGTGAGTCCTTTCATTTTCTGGCTGCCAACGTCAGCGATCACCTCGGTGCTGCAGTCCACAACCTCAAGCCTGGCCGACAAAGTCCTGCCATGCTTGACCAGAGTGCCTTTTCACAGGATTTGTCGGCTGCACAAGCGCAACAGTTACAGCAGCAGGCAAGGCGCCTTTGGGCCAGCGCGCTGCAGCAGTTTTTGCAGACAGCGACCGTCGCTGAACAGCGCAGTCAGAATACGAAAGGACCAAGGCACCGGGTGCGCTTTGGTGTTTATTTTCAGGATGCGCTGCAGACTGCGCCACTGTTGGAATCATCGGTCGGGACGACAAAGACAAAAAGCAAAAGGAAGAAAGTGCAATGAGTCAGCATGACAAGCTCAATACGTGTCTGACACGGCGCCAGTGGATCGTGCTCGCAGCATCTGCGGTGACTTCAGGCTGTGGCGGCGGTGTGAGCACCGCCGGGTTGCCCGGAACCGGCGGTACCGGCATTTTTGCGCAGGGTGCCATTTCCGGCTTTGGCAGTGTCATCATCAACGCGGTCAGGTTTGATGACACCAAAGCAGTCATACAGCTCGATGGCCACAGCGCCAGCTCAGCAGATTTGCGCCTGGGAATGGTGGCCAGTGTACAGGGCCAACTTGCTGCGGACATCACATCAGGCACGGCCAGCAATATCGATGTGTGGTCGATTGCCCAAGGCATGGTGACGCAGGCTCGGCCCAGCGTGGCGGGCCAATTCATTGTTTGCGGCATGACAGTGCAGGTCGACAACACGACGGTCCTGGATGGGATTGCCAGCGCAGCGGCAATAGCGCCTGGTATGCGGGTTGTCGTCTGGGGGCTGCAGGCAGGCGCAGACGGTGCGAGTTGGACTGCAACACGCGTGGCAGTTTCAACCGATGCCACCATCGCGTGTACTGGGGTGGTCGGCCTTGCAGAAAAGCAGATCTCGCTTAACGGTTACGTTCTCAAGGGGTCGGCTGTTGCCAGTCTGGTTGGCGGAGAGTTGGTCAGGGTCCAAGGTGTCGCTTCCAGTTCTGGGGGCGTATTGGATGTAAGCAATATCTACGTGTTGGGGGCAGGGCTTGCCAGTCACACCGAAGGAGGAGTCGAGATTGAGGGGCTTGTCACTGCCATGCTGCCAAATGGGCGGTTCATGCTGGGCAATGTCGAGGTTGATGCCAGCGGCGCCAGTTATATTCCGGCCGCCGCCCAAGTCGTGCTGGGTACGCGACTGGAGGTAGAAGGAACCTGGCGGGCCGGTACATTGGTGGCCACCCTGGTTGAAGTCGGAGAACAGCAGGCGCTGCTCGCCGTCGAAATCAGTGCCCGTATTGATCAATTCACCAGCGTGGCAAATTTTGTCGTGCGCGGGCAACGCTGTGATGCATCTGGCGTAACCCTTGTCGGCAATGGCACCCTGGCTGACCTGAAGGTGGGTACTTCGGTCAAGCTTACTGGTACCAAAGCTGGAGATGTGCTGAAGGTGACTGCGCTGGCAATTCTCTAGTGCCTTCAGCGGATGGCTGCCCGGCTTAGCGAAGCAATAAATTCAGTTGCATTTTGATATCCGACTATCTTGTGCGTGACACGAGGCGCTGTGGGGCCATCGAAGAAGACG
>CAIYMN010000015.1 GCA_903927295.1 uncultured beta proteobacterium
GGCGCCCGGGGCACTGGCGCAGACGCGCGAGATTTCGCAATCCTTGAACTCTGGAAAACACACGACCACCAGCACAACCTGGTACTGGGTTGACAAAGGTAATGCCACTGCGCTGATAGACTCACCCGGCTTTCAGGAATTCGGCTTGAACCACATTGACGCCGCACACTTGGCGGCATACATGCCCGACCTGAAGCATCACGTTCCTCAGTGCAAGTTCTATAACTGCAGCCATCTCCACGAACCCGATTGTGCTGTTTTGGCGGCAGTAAGGCCTGATGCCAAGGTTGATGAAATCAGCCCAAATCGTTACAAAATCTACTGCGAGTTGTACGCTGAACTGAGCCAGTCAAAACGGTACTGATGGAGTCAGCCCAACAAGCGTGCCAGCGTCAAGAGGGCGATTAACAGCATCCACATGACAACCGTGCGCCAAACGAGGCCCACGACCACAGCCAAATGTGCAGGCTCAGGAACTTGTCCCGGAAACGGATTGCCTGGTCCGTCCGAGCCTTGCAGGCGAATATTTACGGCGCCAGATGTCGCTGCCAGAACGATAGCGTCGTTGTCTCCGACAAAACGCGGTTCACAATTGCGCCAACAATCGATGGCTTCTTCAAAGCTGCCCACGACCGCAAAACTCAAGGCAGTCATCCGGCTCGGCGCCCAGTCGATCACAATCCATGCATCGGCAGCTGTTTGCTTCAAGGCCTCGCTGACCGGTTGATGATGTGTCTTGCTGGTGTGCTGCCAATAGCGGGCAACGAATTCGCTCAACCGATATAACACTGCACCTGCCGGGCCAAGACCGAAGGCAGAAAGCAAAGAAAACCAGGTCAAGACACCAAAGACATGACGATGTGCCGAGAGCACGGAATGCTCTATCACATGACGGACGAGTTCACTCCGGGGCAATTCGCTTGCATCCATCTGTCGCCAACTTGCCAACAAGCTTCTGGCACGATCTTCATCGCCGTCGGACAACGCATCCCGAATCTGCGTGAAATGAAAACTGAACTGTCTGAACCCGAGTGTCATGTACAGAACAGCAACACTCCAAAGCATAGCGGCCAGCCAACCGAGCCAGGCATCAAGCATCCAATAGACAAGCATCACGAGCAAGGATGGCGCAGCGACCGAGAATCCCCATGCCAGCCATCCGTGGGCTGATTTTCCGGCATCAAAGTTCCGGGAACTCCAGCGCACCCATGCCCGCAAACTGGCGTGCACCGGATTGCCCCTGCTGAGGGGGCGAGCCTGCTCCAGTAACAGGGCCATGAGGACAGAGATGAAACTCATCCAACGATCATAACGGACCGCGCCATGGCATAAATCACCATGCACTTTCCGATGCTTGTGTAGGACAAATACCTACACAAGGATTAGCGGACAAGGTCACGTTATTGCAGACAGATTCCAATTCAGTTTTTTTGTCTTCCTTATGAGAATCTGACCATACCGCAAGGCACTTGCAGCGCCCTCAACGGAAACCAAACTGGAATGCCAAATGAATACTTCAGACATGCAAGCAGAAATCAAGGAATTGAACCTGACTTACCTTATTCTTGCGCAGCACATGATCCATGAGGACAAGACCGCAGCGATATTTCGATTGGGAATCAGCCAGCAATCTGCGGATATTCTGGCCGACCTTACATCCAGTCAGGTACTGCGCATGGCCAGTTCCAACGTACTCCTTTGTCGCATGCGTTGCGATAGCAAGCTGATTCTGGAGCGACTTGCGAACCACGGCAGAGATGGGACGATGCCGCAATCGCATGCTGCCATCCTTCTGGCTGGAATGCCAGCCGAAGAGATGACCTGAAATCCCGCTGGAGAACCTTATGCGCACCAAAAGTGTAGTTTCCGAAGGAGCAGAGATCCAGCTTGCCATCGAACTCATCCATCTCGGCGCACGCCTTCAGGTACTGGAAACAGAGACCGGCCTGAGCCGCGAGCGACTCCTCAAACTGTACAAGGAAGTCAAGGGCGAGTCGCCTGCAAAGGGGATGCTGCCGTTCTCCGCCGACTGGTTCGTCAGTTGGCAGCCCAACGTCCACGCTTCACTCTACCTCAATATTTACAACTACCTGATCGCCCATACCGATCTGCGCGGCGTGCACGCGTTGATCAAGGCCTACAAGCTTTACCTTGAACACGTGCAGGCGAACGACCAGGAACCGATCCTGACGCTCACGCGAGCCTGGACTCTGGGACGCTTTCTTGGCTGCTTGCTTGAGACCGTGCCGTGTACGCGTTGCGGTGGGCACTTCATCACTCATCGCTTTGAATTCAATCGAAATTACGTCTGTGGGCTTTGTCGGCCTCCATCGCGTGCCGGGAAAACGAAAAAGACCGCCCTTGAAGTGCTTGGAACTGCTGCTTAGCCGCAATTGGGGGGGTGATTCCACCTCTGTTTCCGGATTTGTCAGAGTGCTTTGAATGGTAACTTCCACTTGCCATTTGGTGCGAACCCGCGACGGCTCGGGATGATTGATCAAGCCGCTCGCGTTGCGTGAGGAGAATCTTGTGCTCGTTATTGTTGGTTATGTTGTGATCGTGGCAGCGGTGTTCGGTGGATTCGCACTGGCTGGCGGCCATCTCGGATCCCTCGTTCAGCCGGTCGAACTGTTGATGATTTTCGGTGCCGCGGCCGGTGCCTTCCTGGTTGCAAACACCAACAAGGTCATCAAGGCGACTCTCAAGGCCTTGCCGACCCTGTTTCGTGGTTCGCGTTACACCAAGTCTCTTTACATGGAGACGCTGGCCCTGCTTTTTGAGATTCTGGCGAAAGTACGCAAGGAAGGGTTAATGTCGATCGAGGGCGATGTCGATGCACCTGACCAGAGTCCGATCTTCAGTAAATACCCGATGGTCACCACCGATCACCACGTGGTCGAGTTCCTGACAGACTACCTGCGCCTCATGGTCGGTGGCAATCTCAATGCGTTCGAGATCGAAAATCTCATGGACAGCGAAATGGAAACACACCACGAAGAGGCTGCCATTCCAATTCATGCGATAGAAAAAATGGGAGATGCCCTTCCCGCGTTCGGTATCGTCGCCGCCGTTATGGGTGTCGTGCACACCATGGAATCAGTCGGCATACCGCCGGCGGAACTGGGCAAGCTGATCGCCGCTGCTCTTGTCGGCACTTTCCTGGGCATTTTGCTTGCGTATGGCTTCGTCGGTCCCCTGGCAACCTTGCTGGAGCACAAACTGGTTGAATCGACCAAGATGTTTCAATGCATCAAGGTCACACTGCTCGCCAACTTGAATGGCTATGCACCACAGGTTGCCGTAGAGTTTGGCCGCAAGGTCCTGTTCTCGACCGAACGCCCGTCCTTCGCGGAACTTGAAGAAGAAATGAAACAGCGCAAGTCGCGCTGAAGCACAAGAACGCCAGAGATAGACAGCATGAGCGACGACAGCAAACGACCGATCATCGTCAAGAAGGTGAAGAAGCACGGTGGCGGCCACCATGGGGGCGCGTGGAAAATCGCCTACGCGGATTTTGTCACTGCCATGATGGCATTTTTTCTCTTGATGTGGTTACTGGGCTCGACAAGCGCCGGAGATCGCAAAGGCATCGCGGAATATTTTCAGACCCCGCTCAAGGTTGCGCTGGCAGGCGGCACCGGATCCGGCGACAGTTCGAGCATTATCAAAGGCGGTGGTCAGGACTTGACCCGTACCGAGGGACAGATGAAGAAGGGTGAGATCCAGGAAGAGAAGAAAACCATCAACCTGAAGGCTGCCGAGGCGGAAATTGCGCGCAAGGAAACGCTCAAGCTGCAGGAACTCAAAGGGCGCATAGAGCAGGCGATCGAAGGCAATGCAGCACTGAAACCGTTTCGCAACCAGATCCTGCTGGATATCACGACCGAGGGTTTGCGCATTCAGATTGCCGACGAATACAGTCGGCCGATGTTTGCCAGTGGCAGCGCTCAGATGCAGCCCTATAGTCGTGACATCCTGCGCCAGATCGGCACGGCGTTGAACGACGTGCCGAATCGTATTGGTATCTCCGGCCATACCGATGCACAGCCCTACGCGGGCGGATCCAAGGGCTACAGCAATTGGGAACTCTCAGCTGACCGTGCGAATGCAGCGCGGCGCGAGCTGAGCGCCGGCGGCCTGGATGAATCTCGCGTTCTGCGCGTCGTGGGACTGTCTTCTGCAGTTCTGTTCGACAGTGCCAATCCCGCCAATCCCATGAATCGTCGCATCAGCATCGTTGTAATGAACAAGAAGACTGAGGGTGAAATCAGCAAAGAAGGTGGTGCTGTAGTACCCGAACCGAAACCCGACAACCCATCCGAAGCCAAACATGCTGCCAACGCAAGCCACTAAGTTTGTTGCTCACCCCTCCGTCGCGACCACATGTGACTGGTCGGCTCGAGTTCCGCTGTGGCAGGCAGCCCTGGTGCAAATCGGAGCCGTCCTGCTGACATTGCTGTTGGCGTTCCTGTTTCCGGTGCTGGACCTGACTGGCGATGCTGGCATGAGGTTTGCGCTGTTGCAGGGAATCGTTGCCGCAGCCTTGGGCCGAGTCGCTGGCATGGAGCCCTGGTGGCTCCCGATCCATACCCTCTTCGCTCCGGCGTTGGTATGGACACTGGCATTCGATCTGCCGCCGCTCTACTGGTTGGGCACCTTCTGCCTGCTCGCGTCGCTTTATTGGAGTGTGTCGCAAACCCGCGTTCCGCTGTTTCTGTCCAGCCGTGCCGCCACACAGGCCATAACTGAATTATTGCCATGCGATCGGCGTTTTTCATTTCTCGATATGGGATGCGGAGTTGGCAGTGTTCTTGCGCGACTGGTTCGAGCCCGACCCATGGGTTCCTTCCACGGCATCGAATCGGCACCACTGCCGTTCCTTCTGAGCCGACTTCGCGCAGCTTTTGGAACCCGGCCCTGCAGCATCAGCTGGGGAGATTTCAGCGGCCTGGATCTGAGTCAGCATGACGTTGTCTATGCCTATCTGTCACCCGCTGCGATGAGCGATGTGTGGCACAAGGCGAAGCGCGAAATGCAACCCGGCAGTTTGCTGATCAGCAACCAGTTCGAGGTCCCGGGCGTGCCGCCCACGTCGACCATCGCTGTCGGCGGGCAGAGTGATTCAAAACTGCTGCTCTGGCGTATGTGAGAGCCTGCAATGACGAACCGCGAACCAACGCGCACTGAGTCCGACTGGGTTCAGTACCTGGACCAGGTCGAGATCCCGGTACTGCGGCGTACGACCCTGGAACTGGCGCGCTTGCGCGAAAACGAGGACAAGATCACGCCGCGCGACATTGCGCCCGTACTCCTGCACGATCCCATGTTCACGCTGCGCGTGCTGCGCCACTTGCAGTCTCGCCGCAGACCAGTCCAGCAGACCGATATCACGACCGTCCAGCATGCCTTGATGATGCTTGGCATCACACCATTTTTCTCTCACTTCACGGACCTGCCGGTGGTCGAGTCCACGCTGGCGAGCCATCCTTCTGCTCTCGACGGGCTGATGCGTGTCGTGTTCCGGGCGCATCATGCGGCGCTTTACGCACGCGACTGGGCCGACCTGCGTCAAGACGCCAGGGCTGACGAGGTTGCCATCGCCGCTCTGATGCACGACCTGACGGAAATGCTGCTCTGGTGTTTTGCCCCGGAGGCGTCGCTACGCATTGCTTCCCTCCAGCAGGCGCAGGTGTCACTGCGCAGCAAAGTGGCACAGGCCAGCGTGTTTGGCTTCAGCTTCTCGGATATTCAGGTCAAACTGATCAGGCAATGGACTCTGGCACCGATGCTGCAGGACCTGATTGACGATTCCCGCAGTCAACATCCACGAACCGTCAATGTTGCTTTGGCGATAAGACTGGCACGACATTCCGCCGACAGCTGGGAAAACGCTGCGCTCCCCGACGACTATGCAGCGATCCAGCAATTCCTGAAGTTGCCGCAGTCCGAGACGCTGGCACGGATACACCGCACGGCAGTTGCCGCACAAAGCACGCGCGACTGGTACCACCAGGAATCGGCTCCGACTCCGCCAGACTTGGGAGAGTCGATGGCTGCGGCGAAATGCGCTGCAAAACCGGACCTGTTCGACTGATCAGTCTTTCGATCTCGATCTGATAATTCTGTTCATACATCCAAGGACAGGAGATGGCAGAAGACACAGAACTGGAACGCACAGAACCTGCGTCCGTACGACGACGGGAACAAGCCCGCGAGGAAGGGCAGGTAGCGCGTTCGCGCGAGCTCTCAACGCTGGCCTTGCTGCTGACTGCAGCAGGAGGGCTCTGGAGCATGGGCCCCGCACTCGCTGAGCGGCTCTCCGGGCTGGTTCGTCATGGCCTGCAGCTCGACCGCGCATTAGCGTTTGACACCGAATTGATGTTGCTGCGTCTGAAGGATGCTTCGATCGACATGTTGCTGGCATTCTCGCCCTTGCTGGCGCTGCTGGTGACAGCGGGAATTGCCTCTGCCCTGTTGCTCAACGGCTGGTTGTTCAGCTTCAAGCCGCTCATGCCGGATTGGGGGCGCATGGATCCTCTGAAAGGTTTGGGGCGCATTGTTTCAAGGCATGGCGTCATCGAAATGCTCAAGGCGATTGCCAAGACGATCGTCGTCGGTTGTGTGGCCGCCTGGGCCATCTGGCACAACCGGGGTGCGGTCCTCTCACTCAGCGCCGAACCGCTGGACGCCGGCATGACCCATCTCGTGCACCTGCTCGGCAGCAGCTTTCTCGTCATGGCATCAAGCATCGCCCTGGTGGTGGCCGTCGACGTTCCATTCCAGCTGTGGGATCACGAACGCCAGTTGCGCATGACGCGTGAGGAAGTACGTCAGGAGAACAAGGAATCAGAAGGTGACCCGCAGGTCAAGTCGCATATCCGCAGCCAGCAGCGTGAGATGGCGCGCCGTCGCATGATGGCAGAGATTCCAAAGGCCGACGTCGTGGTGACCAACCCGACTCACTTCGCTGTGGCTCTGCGCTACGATGAAACTGCCGCAGGTGCACCGCGTGTCGTGGCCAAAGGCGCGGACCTGCTGGCCGCGCGCATTCGGGATCTGGCCGAGCAGCACAACATCCCCATATTGCAGGCGCCACCGCTGGCCCGAGCCCTCTACCGTCATACTGAACTGGGTGACGAAGTTCCAGCTGCACTGTACTCCGTCGTGGCTGAAGTCCTCGCCTACGTCTATCAGCTGCGCCGCCATCGCGCTTCCGACGGACCAGCGCCCAAGCAGCCGGAACTGGCCATGCTGGCAAGCGGTCTTGATCCGGGCCCCAACGTCGAACTCGACGCCGAGGCGGTTGAAGCATGAACAAACTCTTCGACCTGAAACAGCTGCTGGGCAGCGCTGGCCTGCGCACGGCGGCCGTACCCATGTTGATCATCATGATTCTGGGCATGATGATCCTGCCGGTGCCGCCGTTTCTGCTCGATCTGCTGTTCACCTTCAACATCGCTATTGCCATCATCGTATTGTTGGTGAGCCTTTACACGCTCAAGCCGTTGGACTTCGCCATATTCCCGACCGTTCTGCTGTTGACAACGCTGCTGCGCCTTTCGCTCAACGTGGCATCGACGCGCGTCGTGCTATTGCATGGTCACACAGGCCCGGACGCCGCCGGCAAGGTGATCGAGGCCTTTGGACAATTTCTGGTGGGCGGCAATTATGCCGTCGGCCTGGTTGTGTTCTTCATTCTGGTTGTGATCAACTTCGTGGTGATCACCAAGGGCGCGGGACGCATTGCCGAGGTCAGCGCGCGCTTTACGCTCGACGCCATGCCCGGCAAGCAGATGGCTATCGATGCCGATCTGAATGCTGGCCTGATTGGCGAAGATGAGGCACGCAGGCGGCGCAGGGAGACCGCGCAAGAGGCCGAGTTCTACGGAGCCATGGATGGTGCGAGCAAATTCGTTCGCGGTGACGCCGTTGCCGGGATCATCATTCTGTTTGTCAACATCATTGGCGGCCTGGTCGTCGGCATGGCGCAGCATGATCTCGATTTTTCGACCGCAGCGAGGTTTTATACGCTGCTCACCATCGGCGACGGCCTGGTGGCCCAAATCCCGGCGCTCGTCATTTCGACCGCTGCCGGCATCGTGGTGAGTCGCGTTGGCAGCGATCAGGATGTGGGTGAACAGCTCGCCGGTCAACTTTTCAGCAAGGCCCAGGTGCTGACGATCACGGCTGGAATTCTCGCCATCATGGGCTTGATTCCTGGCATGCCCAATTTCGCATTCCTGTTCCTGGCCACCCTGCTCGGCGCTGGGAGCTATGTTTTGCACAATCGACCACCGGTTGCGCAGGCACCAGTGACCGAACAGGCCGCAACCAACCAGGCGGTCGAGGCCTCCTGGAACGACGTCGTTGCTGTCGACACGCTTGGGCTTGAAGTAGGCTACCGGTTGATTCCCCTGGTCGACAAGGGGCAGGACGGCGAACTTCTCAAACGGATCAAGGGACTGCGCAAGAAATTCGCGCTGGACCTCGGCTTTCTGGCACCAGCGGTGCATATTCGGGACAATCTGGAACTGCGTCCCAACGCCTACGTGATCACATTGAAAGGCGTCGAGATTGGTCGGGGCGAGGTCTTCAACGGCATGTACCTCGCGATAAATCCGGGTCACGTCAGTTCCACTCTGCCAGGCGCGCTGACACGCGATCCGGCCTTTGGTTTGCCCGCCGTCTGGGTCGACTCCGGCATGCGTGAGCAGGCGCAAACCTTTGGCTACACGGTAGCAGATGCCGGTACCGTCGTGGCCACGCACCTGAATCACGTCATGCAGACGCATGCCTCAGAGCTGCTGGGTCGGCAAGAAAC
>CAIYMN010000016.1 GCA_903927295.1 uncultured beta proteobacterium
CGCGCCTTACCCCGCTGCCCGGGTGGCGAAATTGGTAGACGCGCCAGACTCAAAATCTGGTTTCGAAAGAAGTGCCGGTTCGAGTCCGGCTCCGGGCACCACTGCCAAGGCCGATAAGGTTCAAAACCTTCCGGCCTTTTTCTTTTTCCCTCTGAAAACCTGCTTGATGTCGTGCGGTAGTGTCCTGCATTGGATACCACGTTCCCAGGATACATGGGGACAATTTCGGGGGCATGGATTGCGAAAATGGGGGCAACGTCACATATTCGGCCTACCCCCACTCTGCGAAGCCGGACAGACCGACACGCTTCACAATCCGCTCTAGGCGCTGTGCCAATACAACCCGGTTACAAGCAATTCCGCAGTTGAATCTCTAAGTCTTGCGCTGAACACGTTAAATCAATAGTCTTAAACCGCATGCGATGCCCTTGCAGGTCCATGTGCTCGTCAAAAACACCATCCACCTGAGGATGCAGCAGCATACCTTCGCTCCTCCACTCCTTTTCCGGTACCAACCCCTCTTGCGTGCGCAGATAGGTGTAGAGCTGGTACAGGTAGCCGCTTTTAAGCACCTCGTCCCGGTATTGGGTGGATGCAAAGATGTGGGTGAACTTGGTATCGATTACCACCTTTCGCTTGTGCAGGTAGTGGGTCAATTCAATGTCAGTCTGCATGCTTGGCAGATACGGCAAAACATTGCCGCTCGCTGAGGTGATGGGCCATGAGAGCCTCCTTCCAGCACGCACCTGCCAACCCTGCGGCTCTAGCTTTATGCGCAGCGCATTCGCAACCGCTTTTTCAAAAAGGCGCCGCACCAGATGCGGCGTAGTCTCCGGCTTGTACGAATTGGTCATCCCTTCTTGTTCGCTTGGAATCAATGCCTCAAACGCCATCCGCGCCAAATTCACCATAAGCAAATCTGATGTTTCATTGCGACCAATTTGGTCTGCCGCCATTTCTGTGCGCGATGGCTTTTCCTGGCCTACGCCCAATCGCCCGAATGCGTTCGAAAGCGACTTGCAGGCATGCACTACTTCCGCATCCTTGACACAGACGGCCAGGTGGTCCAAAGCGGCCCGTACCAGCCTGTTGCGCGGCGTTTGCATGGTGTGCTCTTCAAAGCTGCACGCGATACGGCCGCGCTCCAGCAACTGACCAGTCACTGTTTGTAGCATGTCGATACGCCCACGTACGCGCGGCAACACGGCATGCCTAGGTTTGTAACCTTTGCTTAGATTGCGGCGCAACCTTAGCTCTACCACATGCACCAGCAGGCGTGCGACAAGCTCAGGCAGATCTTTGGCAGATTCAGGAGCTACCTTTAACTGGTCTTTGAAATGCACTAGATCGGCTGCATACAGAAAGAGCAGCCAAATATTGCGCAGGGGTATTTGGGTTGCCATCGCTCAGGCCTGCAGCAGCAGCTTTTGAGTAGCCTGCTCCGCACGCTCTGGCGCATCAAACCAATATTCGTGCAGCAATGGGCCAATTTCTGTGCGCACTACGTCTGCAAACCACGTTTTGGCATCGCGCACAGTTTCCACCGGCGTCAAATAAGAGTGACCGACTTGAAACTGTGGACCGAGGGCACGGTCAGCGGAAATTTCCTGATTCAAGGTATCCATCGCCAATTTGATAACGGCGATGACGTTACGTGCAAGTCCTTTTGCTTCGCACCATTGCATCCAAGCTTCGTTAAAGCAAGGAGCCAACGTTACAAACGCAAATCGGCGGCGCAACGCAAGGTCAACCAAGGCCAGCGAACGATCAGCTACGTTCATGGTCCCAATCACATACAGGTTTTCGGGCACGTAAACCTTCTCACCGACAGCATTTCGGTACGCCAGCTCCATGGCTTCTGCTCTCGAACGCTTGCTGCTCTCAAGCAGGGTCAACATCTCACCAAGTACCTGAGCTGGGTTGCCACGATTGATTTCCTCAATGATGAGTACGTGCTCTACATCCGGCTGAGACCGAGCTGCCTCCACGACTTGCAGGAATATCCCATCCATCAGGGTCAGGCGCCCATCTGCACTCGGTCGGTAACCACGCACAAAGTCTTCGTATGACAGCGAAGGGTGAAACTGCACTACCCGCAGTTGGTCATCTCGCGGGCTCTTTTGCCCAATCAATGCTTTGGCTAAACGCTTGGCGAGCCACGTCTTGCCGGTCCCTGGCGGTCCTTGAAGGATGAGGTTTTTCTTCTCCTGCCAGCGCTTGAGAATGCTGCCCAGTTCCTGCTCTGGCAGAAAACAGCCTTCTGCCAAGATGTCTGCCACGCCATACGTCACAACCTCTATTAACTCATCCTCGACCAACTCTTCAAGCTCTTCTACAGCAGCGGCCACCACCTCTGCCGCATTGCCTGCATCCTGAAAGCGGTCACGCCAATATGGTTGTGCCATGAAGTAGGCATAGTCTTGGCTAGTACCTTCAAACGTAAAACTCACAAGACGCCTAGCTAGGCCTTCATCTTCGACGCGAGCTCGTGTCACGGTCGAACGGTAGGTGTAAAAGTACCATTCCCTGGGTTTGAAGTCTTGCTCCCACTCAACGTCGACCGTACGACTATCGTCTCGGTTACGAGTGATGATGCCAATTGCTTTGATCCTCATGACACTGACTGAACGGCCGTGACTGTCAAATGGGAGATCGCGCTTTTGGACAAAGGCTGACTTGACGGCGATCCGGTCTCCTGGTTTCATATCCCGAACCTGATAGGCATATTTTTCGTCGCGGCCATCCTGCCAAATTCTTTGTTCCAAAAATCGCGGAAGCTGGTCACCCTCGTCCCATGCGGCGCCCACAAACCAATACTGCGTGTCGTCGGGTTGGACATTGTTTTCAGGCGCACTTTGCCCCTCTTCGTGCCCTTTGAACTTGGTCTGCACACTTTTGAATAGCGTCACAGCCTGCTCTTCTGTCAATGCCCCTTGCTTGCCGACCTCAGTTAGCGCCCATACACCACGCTTTGGCGAAAACATCCAACTCGCTTTGGTTAGATAGAACCGTGCCCAAGCCACGCGGTTTTCAAAAGTGGGACGCCCGGTTTGGTTTGACTGGCCCAAGTCTTCATTCGTGAAACCACCGTGCTGAGCGATGTAGTCATAAACCTGTCGCGCTGTTGCCTGCCCACCGAAATGCAAGAGTGCATCTCTAACTGGGATGAAATAACTCACAAACTGTGGAACACCTTCAATCTTTTGTTCGAATAGCGACATCGTTCTCTCCCTGATGGTCTTGCCATGTTACTTGAGGTTCGACCTTGTCATAGCACCGGCAACCTTGCCAAGGACGATGAACGTTTCATATTGCAGCTTGAACTTCGGTTGGGTTCGACAACCACCTATCAAGTACCGCGGAAACATATCTTTTGCCCAGCATGTGACCTCCCCCTGGCACAACAGTTGACATCGGCGTGTCACCCGGCTTGGGCGAGTATCTGGCAGAGTGCCAGTTGACGGCCGATCAGGTGCCAGCCAAAGTCGATGAACCCGAAGGGTGGTACAGGTTGCAGGCCAATCTACCTGATAGGCCGCAGTTGCGCTGGTGGCTGCTGAGTCAGGGACATGAGGTGAAAAGCGCTTGATCAAGCATTCTATTTATTGGGTGTACAATAATTAGTGTGGAAATCAGCTTTGACCCGGCCAAGAACAAGCGCAACATCGCTGAGCGCGGTCTGAATTTCGAGCAGGTTGTGGAGTTTGATTTTGAAACTGCCAAGGTGTGGCAGGACACACGAAAGGCTTACCCGGATGCACGTTTTGTGGCGCTGGGGTATTTGGATGTTCGGCTGCATGTGCTGATATTTGGCGAGACCGAGCACGGCATCCGGGTGATCAGTTTTCGCAAAGCAAACCCTAGAGAAGGAGCAAAACATGGCTTCACGCTTACCCGTAATTGACGCTGACGGCGAAGTGGGCGACCTCTCGAAGGTTGACCCGACATTGTTCAAGCCGTTTTCTGCGCTACCAGCCTCATTGCAAACCAAGCTGCGCAGCATTCAACGCGGGCGCCCCAAGGCAGCAGTGACCAAGGAACCGGTCAAGATCAGGCTGGATGCCGATGTGTTGCAGGCGCTGCGCGCCACGGGCGACGGCTGGCAGACACGCATCAACGACACGCTGCGCGCCTCACTGATATTGGCTGGCAAGGTTTGATCAGGACGCGACTTTCAAATTTTCAATCGCCGCCAAACTTCCTGGCTTTCAAGCAAGCACTGCACTCTCTCGCAAACCCAGAATGGCCCGCGCCTCTGCCGGACTCGCCACCGCTCTGCCTGCCTTGCGCGCGCAATCGGCCAAAGCGGCGATCAGGACGCCGTTGCCGCTGGCTTTCTGACCATCTGGCAAATAGAAAGTGTCTTCCAGACCCGTGCGCAGCATGCCGCCCAAGTCGGCGGTCTTCTGATGCACTGGCCAGATCTCGCCGCGGCCGATCAGGGTGGCTTGCCAGACGCTGTCGTCCGCCATCCAGCGCGGGATCAGCGAGAGCAAATCCGCGTCGCATGGCATGCCGGACGCCACACCCATCACCAGGTTGTATTCGGCGCGACCCATGTCGGCCTTGAGCATGCCGTTCTTCAAAAACATGCTGACCGAGCGCACGATGCCCACATCAAAGCACTCAAACTCCGGGTGCACATGGCACTCCTGCATCACGTCCAGAAACTGCTGCACCTTGGCCACCGGGTTGTCGAACACCATGGGCGGCCAGGCCCACTGGCCGTCATCCTTGATCTTGAGGTAGTTCAGGCTACCGGCATTGCAGGCGGCAATCTCGGGTTTGACACGACGGATGCAAGCCAGCGGCCCCGAGATGTCCTTGCCGACGACGCCGGTTGTCAGGTTGATGATGACACCGGGGCAGGCCGCGCGGATGGCGTTGACAATCGATTCGGCCACGTCCGGGTCCCAGCAGGGCATGTGGCCCAGGCCTTCCTCCTGCATGCGCAGATGCACGTGCATGATGGAAGCGCCGGCGTTGAAGGCGTCGCGCGCCTCCTGTGCCATCTGCGCCGGTGTGACGGGTACCGGGTGCTGCTTGGGGTTGGTCAGAACGCCGGTCAGGGCGCAGGTGAGAATGGCTTTGTCCATCATGCTTCCTTCTTTGCTTCGGGCTCGATTTCAACCAGCAAGGCACCGGACTCCACCTGGTCACCGACGTTGGCGTGTACGGCCAAGACCTTGCCCGCCACTTGTGCCGTCAGCCACATTTCCATTTTCATGGCTTCAACGCAAAGCAACTGCTGCGCTTCGGCAACAGCGTCTCCCACCACAACCTTGACTTGCGTAAGCTTGCCAGCCACTGGCGAGCGCGCCTGTCTTGCGTCGGCGAGTTGGTCTTTGCCCGGGAAGGGTGAAACTTCGCCGAACACAAAAGAGTTGCCATCCAGCGCCAGGTGCAACTGGCTCTGCTGCAGCGCCGCCACGGCGCGGCGTATCACACCATCCATCTCAAAGCGCAGTGCACCGTCCTTGAAGTCAAGGACTTTGATTTCTCGCTGCTCGCTGGCCAGGCTGACCTTGACGCGGCCCAGGCGATCCGGCTGAACGCGAAGTGTCTGTGCAACACCGTCGCATTGCAGCGGAATGTCAAAAGCGGCGACGCTGTCAGCACGCCAGTTGGCGCCGTTTTGCACGGCAAATACGGCTGCCGCCAGACACCAGGTCTGCTCGTCGGGTTGCGGACGTTGCAGCAATGCCTCGCCACTGTCTTGCCACTGATCGATTGAGGCGGTGGTCATGGCCGCAGCGCGAAACGCCGGATGATTCACCAGATCGGCCAGGAAGCGACCGTTGTTGCGCAGCCCAAGCAGCGGCGCGCTGCGCAGCGCAGCGCGCAGGCGCCGGATGGCGTCATCGCGGTCGCGCCCATGGACGATGACTTTTGCCACCATCGGGTCGTAAAACGGCGAGATCTCGCTGCCTTCTTCGATGCCGTCATCGATGCGCACACCATCATGCCGGGCCTGCTGCGGGCGCCACCAGCGCACGGTACCGGTCTGCGGCACAAAGCCGGCATAGGGGTCTTCAACGTAGAGGCGGGCCTCGATGGCGTGGCCAGTGAGTTTGACCTCGCTCTGGGCAACCGGCAGTGGCTGACCCGCCGCCACCAGCAACTGCCACTCCACCAGATCGAAGCCGGTCACCAGTTCTGTCACCGGATGCTCCACCTGCAGCCGCGTGTTCATTTCCAGAAAGTAGTGCTTCAACCCGGCATCCACCATGAACTCCACGGTACCGGCACCGCGGTAGCCCACCGCCAGTGCGGCTGCGACGGCATCCCTGCCCATGGCCGCACGCATCGCGGCATTGACGACAGGCGAAGGGGCTTCCTCAATCACCTTCTGTCGTCTGCGCTGCGCCGTGCAGTCGCGCTCTCCGAGGTAGACGGCGTTGCCTTGAGCATCGGCAAAGATCTGAATTTCAATATGGCGACCGTCTTCGATCAGGCGCTCCAGCATCAGCGTGCCGTCACCAAAAGCGCTTTGCGCCTCGCGCCGGGCACCGAGCAGCGCCTGGGCGATTTCGTCGGCGCTGCGCACCAGACGCATACCGCGCCCTCCGCCACCCGCGACGGCCTTGACCAGCAAGGGAAAGCCCAGCTTCAGAGCTTCCTGGGTCAAGCGGGCATCGTCCTGATCCTCTCCCAGATAGCCGGGTGCACAGGGCACGCCGGCGGCTAGCATGCGTCGCTTGGCCAGCGCCTTGTTGCCCATCGCCAGCATGGCCGAGGGCGGCGGGCCAATGAAGACCAACCCGGCATCCAGGCAGGCCTGTGCAAAGCCGGGGTTCTCACTCAAAAAGCCGTAGCCCGGATGTACCGCATCGGCGCCGCTAATGCGTGCCGCCTCCAACAGCGCTGCAACATTCAGGTAGGAGTCGGCTGCCGCCGAGCCGCCAATGTGCACGGACTCGTCCGCCAGGCGCACATGCGCCGCCGCGCGGTCGGCATCGCTGAAAACGGCCACCGTGCGATACCCCAGCACACGCGCTGTACGCATCACACGCAAGGCAATTTCGCCCCGGTTGGCAATCAGTATTTTTGAAAAAGTCATGACACAACTGCCCAGTTCGGTTTGCGCTTTTGCATGAAGGCTGTGGTTCCCTCGACGCCCTCGGCGCCCTGCGCAGCGCGGGAAAAGACGATGGCTGCCGGCTGCAGCAGGTCGGACGTCGCCGTCAGGCGTGCCTTCGAAATCAAGGCTTTGGTGGCTGCCAGTGCGCCAGGTGCACAAGCCAGAATGTCGGCCAGCACGGCATCCAGCGCCGCGTCGATTTCACCCGCTGCATGAACAGCGTGCACCAGCCCGATGGCCAGTGCCTGCGCTGCGCTGACGCGCCCGCCGGTCACGGCGAGGCGTTTGGACTGCGAATAGCCGAGCCGCTCCAGAAGGAACGGAGCGATCTGCGCTGGCACCATGCCCAAACCGGTCTCGGGCAGTCGAAATAGTGCTGATTCACAAGCAAGCGCCACGTCCGCCACACAGGCCAATCCAAAGCCGCCGCCCATCACGCTGCCTTCCAGCACGGCCACCAGCGCCAGCGGCGTGTTGGCGAAGGCCAGGCAGAGCTCACCAAATTGCAGATTCGCCTGCGCCACGGCATCGAGCGTTGGCGCGCCGGTAGCGGCTTGCGGCTGGCTCTGCATGGCCTGCATGCGCGCTGCCGCCATGTCTTTCAAGTCAGCCCCGGCACAGAAATTCCCGCCAGCGCCACGCAGCACCACGACCCGCACCTGACCTTCGCTTTCCGCAGTTCGCAGCGCAACGCGCAACTCCGTCACCATGCGCAGCGACATCGCGTTGCGCAGCTCGGGCCGGTTCAGCCTGATGTGCAGGACCGCTCCGCGACGTTCCAGTGCCAGGGTCATGCCGAGGCCTTGCCGGGCAACGTGCCCTCCAGTTTGCAGATGATGCCCAGCATGATTTCGTCGGCGCCGCCACCGATGGAGATCAGTCGGCTATCGCGGTAGGCCTGGGAAATCGGGTTGTCGGCCGTGAAGCCCATGCCACCCCAGTACTGCAGGCAACTGTCGGCCACTTCGCGGCTGAGCCGACCCGCCTTCAGTTTGGCCATGGAGGCCAGCTTCGTGACGTCCTTGCCCGAAATGTAGGACTCGACTGCGCGGTAAGTCAGAGCGCGCAATGCTTCAACTTCGGTGCGCAATTCAGCGAGGCGGAAATGCACCACCTGGTTGTCCAGAATCGGGCGACCGAAGGTACGACGCTGGCGCGTGTAGTCAATGGTCTGGTCGATCAGGCGATCCAGCGAGCGCAGGGAGCCAGCCGCGCCGTAAAGCCGCTCTTCCTGGAACTGCAGCATCTGGAACATGAAACCCATGCCTTCCTGACCAATCAGGTTGCGTCGCGGTACCCGTACGTCGTCAAAAAACAGTTGCGCGGTATCGGAAGAGTGCATGCCGATTTTCTCGATCTTCTGGCGCGTCACACCCGGGCTGTCCATGCGCACCATGATCAGCGATTTGTTCTTGTGCACCGGACCTTCCGAGGTATTGGCGAGCAGGCAGCACCAGTCAGCCTGCATGCCATTGGTGATCCACATCTTGGAGCCGTTGATGATGTAGTCATCGCCGTCCTTGCGCGCCGTCGTCTTCAGGGCCGCCACATCCGAGCCGCCGCCAACTTCACTGACACCAATGCAGCCCACCATGTCGCCGGCGATGCTGGGCGCCAGGAATTCCTCGCGCAACTGGTCCGAACCAAAGCGGGCCAGTGCCGGCGTACACATGTCGGTCTGCACGCCGATGGCCATGGGAACGCCGCCGGCGTTGCATTCACCCAAAGCTTCGGCAGCGACCATGGAATAACTGAAGTCCAGCCCCATGCCACCGTACTCGACCGGGTACTTGATACCGAGCAGGCCCAGGTCGCCCATCTTCTTGAACAGGGCATGCGCCGGAAACTGTCCGGCTGCTTCCCACTCTGGCAGATGCGGGTTGATCTCTTTGGCAACAAATTTCCGAACCGTGTCGGCAATCTGCTCGTGTTCAGGGGTGAATTTCATAGCAACCTTTCATTTGAATTTCAAATTGAATACAACAAATCCGTGATCCGCTGCCGTCATTGCGCCCCACCGCTGACATTGCGCCCCACTGCTGTCATTGCGCCCAACTGCTGTCATTGCGGACTTGATCCGCAATCCAGGTTCCGCGCTGCACTGGATGCCGGATCGGGTCCGGCATGACAACCGTGAGATAGCTACGAATCGCATTGCGCTACATGCGGGCTACGCCAAAGGTGTTGGCGTGCAACTGGCGACGCTGCGCCTCCTCTGCCATGGCCAGGCACACGCCCAACAGCCGGCGTGTATTGCGCGGGTCGATGATGCCGTCATCCCACAACCTCGCTGTGCCAAAGAGAGCAGCTGATTCCTTGTCCAGACGCAGCCGCAAGCCATCCGACATGGCCTTGAGCGCTTCCTCGTTGGCGGCCATGCCGGTGCGCTCTATCTTGGCGCGATTCACGATGTCCATTACCTTGGCCGCCTGGGAGCCACCCATTACCGCCGTGCGCGCCGTCGGCCAGGAAAAGATGAAACGCGGATCAAAGCCACGTCCACACATGCCGTAATTGCCGGCGCCAAACGAGCCGCCCAGCACCACGGTGAACTTCGGCACGCGCGCGTTGGCCACGGCCTGAATCATCTTGGAGCCGTGCTTGATGGCGCCACTGCGCTCGGCCACCGAACCAACCATGTAGCCGGTGGTGTTCTGCAGGAAGATCAGCGGCGTGCCGCTCTGGTCACATAGTTGAATGAACTGGCCTGCCTTGGTCGAACCGGAGGGTTGAATCGGTCCGTTATTGCCCAGGATGCCAACCAGATGGCCTTGCAGCCGTGCGTGGCCGCACATCATGTCGCTCGCGTACTCGGCCTTGAACTCCAGAAAATCGGAACCGTCCACCAGACGGGCAATGACCTCACGCACGTCGTAGGGTTCACGCTCGTCGGCCGGCACCAGGCCCAGCAATTCCTCCTCGTCGAACAGGGGGTCGGCAAATTTCGGCGCCGCCTGCAATTGATCCCACTTCAGCTTGTCGAGCACCTCACGTGCCATGCCGATCGCATGCGCATCGTCCTCGCACAGGTACTCGCCCAAACCGGTGACCCGTGCATGGGTCTCGGCGCCGCCAATTTCGTCCTCGGTGCAGTCCTCACCGATGGCTGCCTTGACCAGCGGCGGCCCCGCCAGAAAAATGTTGGAGCGCCCACGCACCAGAATCACGTAGTCCGACAGACCCGGCAGGTAAGCACCGCCCGCAGTGGAGGAACCATGCACCACCGCAACTTGCGGCAGACCGGCGGCAGACATGCGCGCCTGATTGGCGAAGCTGCGGCCGCCTTCGACAAAGATCTCGCTCTGGTACATCAGATTGGCACCGCCACTCTCCACCAAATAAATCACCGGCAGCTTGTTCTCCTGTGCAATCTCCTGCGCGCGCAGGGCCTTGCGCAAACCCATCGGCGCCACCGTGCCACCCTTGACGGCGCTGTCACTGGCAGAAATCAGGCAACGCTTGCCGGCGACCACGCCAATGCCAACAATGGAGCCACCGCCCAGCACCGACTTCTTTCCGTCGTCGTCGTGCATATTGAGCCCTGCCAATCGACTGAGTTCCAGAAAGGGTGATCCACGATCGAGCAGGCGTGCCACGCGTTCGCGCGGCAGCAGTTGCCCGCGTGCTTCAAACCTGGATCGTTTCGAGTCGGATTCGGCAATCACCATTTGCTCAAGTCTCTGAACTTCTGTGAGCAACTCGAGCATGCGCCGTGCGTTCCGGCCAAACGCATCGGACTTGACATTGATCTTGGAGCGGATGACTGGCATGGACGGGAACCCTCTTGGTTGCACCGCATTAGACATTATGCTTACGTTAACGTCAACTTCATTTCGTATAGGTATTTCCCCTATGCTTAACGGCAAGCAAGCCTGCTAGCATCCAGCCGCAGTCAAGTGCATGCACTTGCCTTTCAGTCCCCACTTTTTTAACCAGGAACAACCCATGGACATCCAAGCCTGCACTGAAGCCATCCGCACCAAGGTCGGTGCCGACAGCGGCCTTGCCGCCACCCTGAAGTTTGATTGCGGCAGCGATGGCGCCATTTACATCGACGGAAAATCGACGCCCAACACCGTCAGCAACAGCACGGCGGAAGCTGACTGCACGGTTGGCATCACGCTGGAAAACCTGAACGCCATGCTCAAGGGCGATCTGGAGCCGGCCACCGGTTTCATGATGGGCAAGCTCAAGGTCACGGGTGACATGAGTGTCGCGATGCGCCTGCAGCGGGTCATCTGATTCTCAGCCCCGAGATGCACGGCGTGGCGTCCTCCCCTTCTGCGCTGAAGCGGGTCGCGACGAGCGCCCCCGGCGGCGCGAGCCAGGCACAGGCCGCGGTGGACGCGCACCGCGACGAGGGCACATCGGAGCTGTTCGGCATCACCGAACTGTGCAAGGAATTTGGCATCTCGCTGCGCGCCCTGCGTTTTTACGAGGACAAGGGCCTCGTGGCGCCGCGGCGCGTCAACGGTGCGCGCGTCTATACCCGGCGCGATCGGGCCCGGCTGGCGCTGATTCTGCGCGCCAAGGACATTGGCTCGCCCCTGTCGGAGATCAAGCGCTACCTGGACTTGTATGGTGATCATGGCGAAGGGCGTGTCGAACAGTTGCGCTACGTGATCACCCGCACCGACACGGCGATTGAAGAACTGGAACAGAAGCGCTCTCAAATTGACGCGACACTGGCTGAATTGCGCGTGATCAACGCCAGCTGTCGCGGCCACCTGGCAACACGCCAGCGCAGCGACAAGTAGACAACTCCAGCAGATTGCCCCAGGCCGATGCAGACGATGGCTTTGCGCCGTACAATTATTTCGTCATGAAGAAAATTTTGGAATTAGTCCCCGAAAAGGTCAGCGCCCTGCCAAAGCCGTCTGCGGTTCACCCTTACGCGGCAACCGATCCCATCCCGGTACCCGAGGCACGCGAGTCTGACACGGACACTGCCTGGACGCTATGGGAGAATTTGACTGCGCCAGAGGACAAGGAAGTCAACCCGGCCTTCGCCAACACGGTACCCGACGAACTGCCTACACGCCCCGCCGGGCTGCGACCAAAAGCGCAGGACTGAAGGCGTTTCAAGCCTGCGCAGGCAGGAACAGGGACTGCAGGTCGTTCAAGAAGTCATACCCGCGCGCACTGGGCTTGACCGTCGTCAGGTCCCTCTCAAGCCAGCCTTTGGATTGCGCCAGTTGCAGTTCTTCTTCTATGGCAGTCATGGGCAGACCGGTTCGCTCTGAAAAAAGCCGCAAGGCAAAACCGTCCTTCAGTCGCAGTGCATTGAGCATGAACTCAAACGGCAACTCCGAGCGGCTGACCAGCGTCTCCTGTGCCACAAACTCACCTGCCCGGGCCTTTTCCAGATACAGCGTTGGCTCCCGAAAGCGCACCTGGCGCAGCACCCGATGCGCAAAACTGAGTTTGCTGTGCGCGCCGGCCCCGAGACCAAGATAGTCACCAAACTTCCAGTAATTGAGGTTGTGGCGGCAAGCGTGGCCCGGCCGAGCGTAGGCTGACACTTCATAGCGTTGCAGCCCGGCTTGACCTGTCATCTCCGTGATCAGGTCCAGCATCTCGTAGGCTGCATCTTCCTCGGGCAGTTGCGGTGGAAACCTGGCGAAGTAAGTGTTGGGCTCGATGCTCAGGTGGTAGATCGAAATATGCGGCGGCGCCAGCGTGAGGGCCAATGCCATGTCCTTTTTCAGCGCTGCCAGAGTCTGCCCGGGCAGCGCGTACATGATGTCCAGATTGAAGGTGTCGAAGGCTCGCGCTGCTTCCTCAACCGCAGCGATCGCCTGCGAGCCATCATGCACCCGGCCCAGCGTCTTCAGAAAGTCGTCGTCAAAACTCTGCACACCCACCGACAGTCGGGTCACACCGGCGGAGCGGAAAGCCTTGAATCTGTCCTTCTCAAACGTTCCCGGATTGGCCTCGAGCGTGATTTCACAATCACTCTCCAGGCGCACACGTGCCCGGACCGCCCCCAGCAACTGATCGATGGCGACCGGAGAAAACAGGCTCGGCGTGCCACCGCCGAGAAAGATACTGTGAACAGTACGCCCCCATATCAGTGGCAATGCTGCCTCCAGGTCGGACAGCAAGGCAGCGATGTAGGCTTGCTCAGGCAGTTCTGAAGTGAGCACCGCATGCGAATTGAAATCGCAGTAGGGACACTTCTTCAGGCACCAGGGCAAATGGATGTACAGGGCCAGCGGCGGCAGCGCCGCCAGTTGCAAGGTTCCGGGCCGCAGGTAATGCTGCAAATGGGGGTCAGATTCCAATTTCGTTCAGCCAGCGCTCGCGCATCAGTTGCAACATGGCAAGCGCGGCCCTTCCGCGATGACTGTTGACGTTCTTGACCGCCACCGGTAATTGGGCAAAGGTCTGGCCAAACTGCGGGATGTACATCACCGGATCAAACCCAAAACCATTGCTGCCAACTGGCTCGCGGCTGATCTCGCCGCTGACACGGCCCACGGCAATCAGCGGCTCGGGGTCCTGCGCCGAGCGCACCGCCACCAGGGTACTGACCATGGCAGCACGGCGATTGCTCAGGTTCTGCATCTGTTCAAGCAGGGCGCGCACATTGTTGCCATCACCCTTTTCGTAGCCAAACTGGGTGGCGTAGAAAGCCGTATCCACTCCGGGCAGGCCGCCAAACGCATCGACACACAAACCGGCGTCATCGGCCAGCGCCGGCAGACCGCTTTCGGTCGCGGCATGGCGCGCCTTGGCCAGCGCATTTTCAACAAACGTGTGGAACGGTTCGTCCGCTTCGCAGATACCGAGTTCACCCTGTGCAATCAGTTCCAGCCCAAGCGGCGCAAACATGGTGCGCAGTTCGGCCAATTTGCCCTGGTTGTTGGACGCCAGGACAATCCTCATGCGAGCATGGACCGCTTCTGCATCACAATCAACTCACCGATGCCCTTCTCCGCCAGTACGAGCAGGGCGTCCATCTGCTGGCGTGAAAACGCTGCGCCCTCGGCAGTGCCCTGCACTTCAACAAAATGACCAGAGCCGGTCATGACGACGTTCATGTCTGTGTCACAGGCTGAATCTTCCGTGTAGTCCAGGTCCAGCAGGGGGGTGCCCTGGACGATGCCGACCGAAATTGCCGCCACCTGATCGCGGATCGGAGAGACACTGAGTTTGCCCTGCGCCAGCAACTTGGCCACTGCATCCTGTGCCGCGACAAAGGCACCGGTGATGGCCGCTGTGCGCGTACCGCCGTCGGCTTGCAGCACATCGCAATCCAGGTGAATCGTGCGCTCACCCAGCAGGCGAAGGTCAAAGACACAGCGCATGGAACGGCCGATCAGCCGCTGGATTTCCTGGGTTCGACCACTCTGCTTGCCGCGCGCAGCCTCACGCTCACCCCGCGTATGCGTCGCGCGCGGCAGCATGCCGTACTCCGCCGTAACCCAGCCCTCCCCACTGCCCTTCTTGTGGCCCGGTACTTTTTCCTCCACCGAAGCCGTGCACAAGACTTTGGTGGCGCCAAACTCGATCAAAACCGAGCCCTCCGCATGGATCGTGTAACCCCGTGTGATGCGCACCGGGCGCAACTGATCGGTAGCACGATCGAGGTTTCTGTTGAATTCATTCATGGTGCGAGCCTTGTCAAGCTTTCCTGGCAGCAGAGCGCCGGATGACTTCATTTATTTCTGCGATGGAGCGCTCAATCGCCGCGTCGTCCAGGTCATCGTGTGCCGGGTTGTTCCATCCGCCCTGCACCGTCGATGCAAAGACGGCATCACTCATGGTGTCGGTTGATATGCTGGCCCGGGTCGGGAGGAATCCATCCGGTGTTTCCCATTCCAGTGCCAGCGCTGTCACGTTGTCACTGCTCTCACCTGCCCTGCAAAGCGCGCTTTCAACCAGGTCGGGGACTGCCTGACTTACCGGCTTGTTGCTCAAGTGGTAAACAATATCAACATCGCTCAAACCGGACCACAGTCCGTCCGAGCACAGCATCAACCTGTCGCCTTGCTGCAGCGCGACCGGGCCGCTGACTTCAAACATCGGTCGCGAGGGAGACCCCAGGCAGGTGAACAGAACATTTCGATTGCCCTGTTCCGGGAAATTCAATTTCCCGACACCGATCTGACGCTGCTCCACAAAGGAGTGGTCCCGCGTGCGCGCCAGCAGCTCACCTTGTCGCACCAGATAGAGTCTGGAGTCGCCGCAATGAATCCAGGTCACCAAACCGTCCTGCACTACTGCCGCAACCACCGTCGATCGCGGTGCATCGAGCATGTTTCTTTCAATCGCGTAACGCACAATCTGGCGGTGCGCGGCCGTCACCGCCGTCGTGAGGAACAGCGCAACATCCGACAGTGCCGGTTTTGCCTCTTTCTGAAACATCGCGGCGATTACCTGCAATGCCAATTGCGCAGCCACCTCGCCCTGTGGGTGTCCACCCATGCCATCTGTCAGAACAAACATCCCAGCTGCACGCGTGTAGCAATAGCCCATTCGATCTTCGTTGATGTCCCGGCCCCCCTTGCGGCTGACCTGAAAGACAGAAAACTTCATTTGCCTTTACCACTGGCTGCAGTCACCCCGGAACCCGCCTTCTTGTTGTCGCTCACCATGGTGTCAAACTGCAGACGAACTTTTTCAACTGCGGTGAGTTTGGTGTAGCGACGCTCGCCTTCGCGGCTCAGTTCTTTCTGCAGCATAAAAACCGATTGCGGTCTGGACAGCGGATCGAGCGACATGCACCACTCCACCACCTCGATCAGGTTGTCTGAATAGACACCCTTCAAGCGCTTCAAGGCAATGGCAATGCGGTCCTTTTCGAGTCGCTGTGGCGCTTCATTGGGTGGGTAACCCTGCATGCAGGCATAAATACAGGCGCCAATGGCATAGATGTCAGTCCAGGGGCCCATGTCGGCGTCGCGCCGGTACATCTCTGGCGCGGCAAATCCGGGCGTGTACATCGGGCGGATGAAATTGCCCTCTTTGCTCAGAACTTCTCGCGCCGCGCCAAAGTCGATCAGTACCGACTTGTTGTCATCGGTAATGAAGATATTGGCTGGCTTGATGTCCAGATGCAGCATCTTGTGCTGGTGAACAATCCTCAAACCACGCAGAATTTCGTCAAACAGGGACCGGATGGTGGACTCACGAAATACCTTGGCCTGCTTGAGATCGCGCGCCGTGATGATGAAATCCTGCAGGGACGCTCCCTCCAGATAATTCATCACCATATAAACGGTTTCGTTCTCACGGAAGAAATTCATCACACGGACCACGGAGGGGTGAGAAATCTGCGCGAGTGAGCGGCCTTCTTCGAAAAAACTTTTCAGCCCGAGTCGGTACAGGGACAACTTTTCGGGCGGTACCTCGGGCGCCAATGCCCCCGGTACCCGTGTCGTCAGGGAAGCAGGCAGGTACTCCTTGATCGCGACTTGCTGACCTGCTGAATCGACCGCCAGATAGACCACGCCAAAACCGCCGGCGGCTACTTTGCGCAGGACGCGGTAGCCGCCAATCATCGTATCGGGGGGTAAGGGTGCGGGTTTGACCTTGGCCATAATTTTTGAGCAAACAAGTGCTTGCTCTACTTGAATCGGGTTATTCTCAAGTCCATCCCATTGAACAGAAAGTCGAGATGCCAGTTTACAGCATGACCGGTTACGCCAGTGCCCAGCACAACGCGGGCCACACCAGCACCGAACCTGAATCCAGGGCCGCAGCATCAAGTCACCTCGGCCTCGAAATCAGGTCGGTGAACAGTCGGTTTCTGGACCTGTCATTCCGCCTGCCGGAGGAATTGCGCCCTTATGAGCCGGCGCTGCGAGAGATCATTGCCGCTCGCATCAAGCGCGGCAAGATCGAAGTCCGCTGCCTCATCGAAAGCGGCGCCAGCACAGCCGTTCCGGATCCGCATCCGCGGCTGTTGCAGCGCCTGGGCTCCGTTCAGGACAGTGTCAGGGCCTGGTTGCCCGACGCCAGACCGCTCAGTGTGGCTGATGTGATTCGCCTCGGCATCAGCGAACAGGCCTCGGGCCGGGACTGGAGCAAGGAAATATTGCCGCTGGCCGAGCAAACCCTCAATCAGCTGCTGGTCTCACGTGGGCGCGAAGGCGAGCGTCTGGCTGGCGCCATGCTCGATCAAATTGCACAGTTGCGTACGCTTGCCGCTCAGGCCAAGCCGCTGGTGCCCCAACTCGTTGCACAACAGCGCCAGCGCTTCATGGACCGCTGGCGGGAAGCGATGGCGTTGACGGACGGCGCCACCCTGCCGGAGATGGCGCAAGACCGCGCCCTGGCGGAAGCCACTGCGTTTGCCATCCGGATCGATGTGGCTGAGGAAATAACGCGCCTTCTCTCGCATCTTGACGAAATCGAGCGCCTGATCAAGAAGGGCGGGGAAATTGGCAAACGGCTGGATTTCCTGATCCAGGAATTGCACCGTGAAGCCAATACCATGGGATCCAAGTCAGCAGCGCTGGAGCTGACCCATATTTCGGTGGACATGAAGGTATTGATCGAGCAACTGCGCGAGCAGGTGCAGAACATAGAATAACGCCTCTGATGGACTATCCTGGAAACCTATTCGTCGTTGCGGCCCCCAGCGGAGCGGGTAAATCAAGCCTGGTCAAGGCCTTGCTGGAACTTGACTCGCACGTGCAGCCTTCGGTTTCACACACGACGCGCGCGCCAAGGGGCCAGGAAAAACATGGACGCGAGTACTTTTTTGTCTCGAAGCCCGAGTTTGACGCCATGGTGCAGGCCGACGCCTTCGTTGAATGGGCTCACGTTCACGAGCACCGCTACGGCACGTCAAAAAGGGCCATCGAAGAGCGCATGACTCAGGGCGCTGATGTGATCCTTGAAATCGATTACCAGGGCGCATTGCAGATCAAGAAGATGTTCAGCAATGCCATCAGCATATTTATCCTGCCGCCAAGCTGGGAGGAGTTACGCTCCCGTCTGGAACGCCGCGGCGAGGACACGCCAGGGGTGATCGACCTGCGGCTCAGGAATGCCGCCATCGAAGTGGCTCAGGTGCATCAGTTCGACTTCGTTATAATCAACGAGTTGTTTGACCGGGCGCTTTTTGACTTGAAGGCGATCGTTCACTCCCAGCGACTCAAGTTCTCGGCGCAACGTCGCGCCAGGGCTGAAACTTTCAAAGCTCTGCACATACCGTAGTGCTCTCACTGATCTCTCGGAGAATTTCATGGCCCGTATTACCGTTGAAGACTGCTTGTTGCAGATTCCCAACCGCTTCCAGCTGGTGCTGGCTGCAACCTATCGCGCACGCATGCTGAGCCAGGGTCATGCACCCAAGGTCACCAGCAAGAACAAGCCCGGCGTGACCGCCCTGCGCGAAATTGCCGCCGGCAAGATTGGCCTGGAAATGCTCAAGAAGGTACCGCTCTAAGCCGCTTGGGCTTCCATCAAAAGCACCGCTCGCGGTGCTTTTTTGTTGCGCCAACGCAAACGACTGTCTGCGCGCTATATTCGGGGGGTGGGTACTCCGCTCAAACCAATTACCGGCAATCGTCCTGCTGCGGCCAACGCAGCGGCGGCCAGCTTCGCCAGCCTGACGGCCAAGCTGGACTACCTCACGAGCGCTGATCTGGACCTGGTGCGCAGCGCCTACCGCTTTGCCGACCAGGCCCATCTGGGGCAAATCCGGGACAGCGGCGAGCCCTACATCACCCATCCGATCGCTGTGGCCGCGCAGTGTGCCGACTGGAAGCTTGACGCCCAGGCGCTGATGGCCGCGCTGCTGCACGACGCGCTCGAAGACTGCAGCGTGACCAAAACCGAACTGGTTGAGCGCTTTGGCCCGGCCGTCGCGGAACTGGTTGACGGCCTGACCAAGCTCGACAAGCTGCATTTCAATACGCGCGAGGAAAACCAGGCGGAATCGTTTCGCAAGATGCTGCTCGCCATGGCGCGGGACATGCGCGTCATCCTGATCAAGCTGGCCGATCGCACGCACAATATGCGCACCCTGTCGGACGTGCCTCGCGAAAAGTGGGCGCGCATTGCCTCTGAAACGCTCGAGGTCTATGCTCCGATCGCACACCGTCTGGGTCTGAATCAAGCCTACCGCGAGTTGCAGAATCTGGCTTTTTGCCATTTGCGACCGTGGCGCTTTGCGATTTTGTCCAAGGCCGTAGCAACCGCACGACGCCGGCGCAGAGACCTGATTCAGAAAGTGCAAAAGGAAGTTGAGTCCGCTTTTGTCGCCGGCGGCATGCAGGTGAGAATCAACGGCCGCGAAAAGACCCTTTATTCGATTTACAAAAAGATGACCGAAAAGCACCTGAGCTTTGCCCAGGTGACCGACATCTATGGATTCCGCATCCTGGTTCCCAGCGTGATTGACTGCTACACCGCCCTGGGTACCCTGCACCAACTCTACAAGCCGGTACCGGGCAGATTCAAGGACCACATCGCGATAGGCAAGGTCAACGGCTATCAATCGCTGCACACGACGCTGGTCGGCCCCTCAAGCATCAGCGTTGAATTTCAGATCCGTACTGAAGCGATGAACGTGGTTGCAGAGTCCGGTGTGGCCGCGCACTGGTTGTACAAGGTCAACAACCCGGCCGAGGCCAGTGTGAGCGACCGCCACGGCTCCAAGTGGATGCAGTCGCTGCTCGACATCCAGAACGAGACGCGCGACGCCGCCGAATTCTGGGATCACGTCAAGGTAGACCTGTTTCCGGATGCGGTTTACGTCTTCACACCAAAAAGCCAGATCATGGCCCTGCCGCGCGGCGCAACCGTGGTGGATTTTGCCTACTCCATTCACAGCAATGTGGGCAACCGTACGCAGGGCGCCAGGATCAATGGCGAGCAGGTACCCCTGCGCACCGAGCTGAAAAATGGCGACGTGATTGAAATCGTGACGGCGCCGGACGCCACGCCGAACCCGAACTGGCTGAGCTTTGTCAGAACGGCTCGCGCCCGCTCCAAAATCCGTCAGCACCTCAAGACCATGGCACTGGCTGACTCGCAAAGCCTGGGAGAAAAAATGCTGACGCAGGCACTGCGCGCTGAGGGCATCGACAAGACGCTCGCAGAAACCGCCAGAAACAAGCAGGTATGGGACAAATTGCTGCGTTTTAGTGGCAACAAGAACCGGTCCGAACTATTAACCGACATCGGCTTGGGTAAACGCATCGCCAGCATTGTTGCCAAACGGTTGCGCGCCTTGCTGACAGACAGTGGCGAAAAACTCGACGCGGTTTTGCTGACACGCGAACGTTTTGCCATGAATCAGTCAGGCGCCCAGGGTGGTGTGATGCTGGACGGCAGCGAAAATGCGTCGGTCTCCTACGCGCGCTGCTGCCGGCCCATCCCGGGCGACAGCATCGTTGGCTATCTGGGGCGCGGTGAGGGCTTGATCGTCCATGTGGAAGACTGTGCCGTTGCAAGAAGGCTCAAACACAAGGACAGCGAGCGCTTTATCGGCGTGGAATGGTCCGATGAACCCGTGCGCACGTTCGAGTCCGAAGTGGTGGTCACTGTCACCAATGGCAAAGGGGTACTGGCACGCGTGGCCTCTGCACTGGCAGCAGCAGAAGTGGATATTACGCGCGTGGATATGCAGGATGAGGCCGCGCAGGACGCTACTGAACTGCGCTTCCTGATCGCCGTGCGTGATCGCAATCAGCTCGAATCGTCCCTGCGCAATCTCAGACGAACGCTATCCGTCGTCAAGGCAGAGCGGACCAGCAACAGCGCTCCCGTCAGCTGGCAGGTGGCGCCGGGTAGCACACACTAAGCACCTCAATTTCGACCAGGCCCGCCGGCGTTGCCAGTTGCAGCACATCTCCGCTGCGGCTCTTGAGCAAGGTTCTGGCGATGGGCGAGACCCAACTTACCTGGTCCTGCGCGCTGTCCACTTCGTCAATGCCCAGGATGGTGACGGTGCGCTGGGCACCGCTGTCGTCTGCATAGGTCACGCTGGCGCCAAAAAATATCTGATCACTGCCATGATGCGCCGTGGGGTCAACGACTGCTGCGAGCGAGAGCCGTTTGGTCAGAAAGCGGATGCGCCGGTCAATTTCGCGCAGACGCTTCTTGCCGTAGATGTAGTCACCGTTCTCGGAACGGTCGCCGTTGCTGGCAGCCCAATGCACGATTTCCACGACCTTGGGGCGCTCGACGTCCATCAATTCCATCAACTCGGCATGAATCCGGGCGTAGCCAGCGGCCGTGATGTAGTTCCTGGCACCAGCAACGTCTGTCGGTGCCGGCAGTTCGACATCGTCCTCGTCGTCTGTCTCTTTGGTAAAGGCCTTGTTCATTGCAAATTCGAAGCGGACTTGATCCGTTTCCACGGACAGTCTTGGATTCGTGATTATCAGTTCCCCACCCACTTGCCCACAATCTCTTTGATTGCCCGGCCGCTCAGATCCAGCGCTTGTGCATCGGGCAGCCAGGCCAGTACACCGGGTGGCGGTAACTGAAGGGACTCAAAGTCAGTTGGGGCGGGCGTTGCCTGCAGACCCTGCGCGGCAAAGAGAGCCATGGCGCGCGGCATGTGCAGTGCCGAGGTGACCAGCAGAATATGGTTGATGCCACGCGCCTTGAGCAACGCGGCGCTGAAGGCGGCGTTTTGGCGCGTGTTGCGGCTGTTCTCGTCAAGCACAATGACTTGCGCCGGCACACCCAGATCAGCCAGAAAGATGGCGCTCGCGCGGGCTTCGGAATAGGCGTCCCGTTCAGGATCGCTGCCGCCACTTACTAGCACCAACGGTGCCTTACCCGCACGAAACAGGCGTGCGGCAAACCAAACCCGGTCTGCCGCAGAGTTCAGGTTGATCTCGGTGCTTTTGCCCGATGGCGGCGCAATGCCTCCACCCAAGACTACGATGGCCTGCGCTGGTTCAAAGGAGGCGATGGGAACTTGCGGATACTGGTTCTCCACAACGCTGCCCAGCCAATGACTGAGCACCGGCATGGACCAGGCCCAGAGCCAGACGAAGGCCAGTGCGCCCAAGGCCATGCTGCTGCGCAAACGCTGGCGCCAAGCTAGCAAGATGGCAAGCGCGGCCAAGCACAGTGCCGTGCCCAGCGGAGACAACAACCAGATTACAAGTTTTGAAAGCATGCATGGATGCCGGATGTTGAAACCCCGGACCTGATCCGGGGCCGGCATGACATATTGGAGTCTGACTTTCGTCTAAATGACTCCGACGGCATAGCCATCTTGCGGCGCTCAAAGGTTGCATCAATGGCACGGCGCACTTCTGATGGGTCAAGCGCATTGTCATCCAGTAGCACCCACAAGTCGAAGTAGTCTTTCATCCGTGTGTTGGTCATGCCCAGCAGGCAAACAGCGTGGAACTTCTCGGCGACGACCGTGTATTTCGGGTAGGCCCGCAATTGCGGTGCCGGAAAATCCTCCAGCAATACGGGGTAGCTGATCGCCAAGGGGGCCGGCGTGACTGCATCGCCGAACCCGATGTCTACTTGCAACGCGATGCGCGCACCATCGAGTTGTGCCTGAAGGTCGATCCTTACACCACCATATCCAGCCTCCTGGCGGATGACCGCCCCTTTGACTGTATCGGGATCAAACAGCACGCCGTCTTCTGCAGGTGTCTGGCAAATCTTGCGAAAGGCCGCTACCGCTGTGTCGATGTCATCGGGGCCAAAGCCCAAGAGATCGGCATCACGGGTCGGCCGATGTGGAACGTCATACCAAAGCGTAAACAGCAGCGCGCCCTTGAGCAGGAAGTTCGATGCATGGTCCGAGATGGTCAGCCGGTACAACAGCCGCTCCAGACTGTAGTGCGTGAGTGTCAGGTTGAAATCTTGTTTCGTCGCGTCGGCGTGCCCCTTCAGACGTGCTCGAACGGACGCAGCCAGATTTCGGCTCACCTTGTCACGCTTTCCAGGTACGGGCGCATGATGTTGGCCACGCGGTCGACAGTGGCGAAATGCCAGATCTCGTCCATTGTGAATTTTCTTTGAGCCCAGCCATCACGCAGAGCTTCCAGCGCAACGTCCAGGCCGATCTTGTTGCGGTATTTAAAGCAGTCGGTCACGGTCTTGGCAGCGTTAAACACCGCGACGCTCACACCATCGACCGACAGATGTTCAATGCCATCAGTAAAGGCTGCACCCGACATTCGCACGGGCCGGATTTTTGGTTGGTCAAGACGTGGAATCGGTGCACGATGTGCAATGGCAAGCCAGACCTCAAACGGTGCCTGAGTGCCGATACCATGCACGCGCAGGGCCGAAAGTAGACAAACAACACCCTGTGGGACACGCAGCGACGCTTCCGCCAGTGACCGGTATTCGCTAATGGCCTGGCCCGGCAGACCGTACACGCCTCGGGCGAATCTTTCGAGTTTTCCTGCTGCAACCATTCGACTAAGCACAATGGTGGGTAGTGCGTGTTGTGCGAGATCACGGGCGCGCAGCAGTGGTCTGGCCTCGGCAAGGGCAAGGACAGCCTGCTCGTGTGTCGGGAGGGAAGTGATGCTCATGGCGCAAGTATGTTGCAATATGTAGGCATTTGTCAATAAATTACTCGTAATTGCAACAGTCTCGGCATGACAAATTGGAGTCTGACCCCAATTTATTTTCTAGAACTTCAGCAAAACCGGAAACTCCACCGGAAAGTCAACATCTCCCGCAGGCAGGCGCAGGCGAACCAGGCCAGTCAGCTTGCCCTCGATCTTGCCCATCTGTGCAAACACATTGCCGGCGGCTGTTAGCAAGGCTTTGTGGTTGATGGTCACCGGAATGCTGATTTGCGTCGCGCGCCCGGCAGCCACAACAAACGACTCTTTGGCCCCCGTTGCCACGACGGTGCCATGAACCTGCAGCTCGCACGTGGCTCGCAACACACGCAACTCAAACGCCAGGGGCGACTGCACGTTGATGTCAGCGTTCACGATCGAGTCCTTCAGACCGATGCTGCCCAGATGCAGATCTGTTGCCTTGGCAAAGCGCTTGATGGTGTCCCTGATCGGTTCGGTCAGCGAGACGTTGGCCATTTGTGTGGACAACGCCCAGTTCACCTTGCGAGCAACCTTCCCGTCAATCAACTCCCCACGAAAACGCACTTGCAAGGCATCGGCGCGTGCGTTGCGAAACACCTGCTCTGACAGGCCACTCCACGGCACAGAAGTTGCCATCTCGCAGGTGCCAGGTACCGATTTCAAGGTGCCAGAGACGCTGACGGCCGGTGTGGCCTCATAAAAAAGCAACTGCCCGCGAAACTGACCTGCGCATTTCTTGACCGTGTTGGCCGCCAATACCATGGTGACATCGGCCTTGGCGGCATCAATCGGCCCAATCCTAATTGACTGAACAGGCGCTGCCCAAGTCTGCGCAGCAGCGAAGACAAGAGCGCCGCAAAATGCTTTGGGTCTCAAGCGTTGCATCGCTCTTTGCCTGAAACAGCGTAAGCGCTCCAGCAACCACAGTTGATCAATGCGCCGTTTCACCCACCAAATCTGTTACGCGCAGATTCCAAGGCAGCAGTGCCTCCACGGCGTCGGCGCTTTTGGCCGCAGGCAAATCACGCAGCACCCGACGCAGCC
>CAIYMN010000017.1 GCA_903927295.1 uncultured beta proteobacterium
ATTGCGCTGTGGTTTGCCACTGCCAACCCGTTCCTCGCTCAAATCGCCCGTCTGGTCAAGTAAGCACTGCCTGCAACACCTTGTTGAGGGAGAAACACAGTGAACATTAATGGAACTCTGGTAGCTCAAGCTATCGTCTTCGCATTGCTGGTGCTGTTCACGATGAAGTTCGTGTGGCCGCCCATCGCGGCTGCACTGGATGAACGTGCCAGCAAGATTGCCGACGGCCTGTCAGCCGCCGACAAAGCCAAAGCCGAGCTATCGACCGCCAACAAGCGCGTTGAAGCCGAACTGGCCAAGTCGCGCGCCGAGACCACCGCCCGCCTGGCAGACGCCGAGCGACGCGGTCAAGCCATCGTCGAAGAAGCCAAAGCCAAGGCTACCGAAGAAGGCAACAAGATTGTTGCCGCAGCCAAAGTGGAAGCCGAGCAGCAGGCGTTGCGCGCGCGCGAAAGCCTGCGTGAGCAGGTCGCCGTGCTTGCCGTCAAGGGCGCCGAGCAGATTCTGCGCAAAGAAGTCAACGCTGGTGTCCATGCTGATTTGCTTGGTCGCTTGAAGGCTGAGCTCTAAGAGGACAACCATGGCCGAACTTGCCACCATTGCGCGTCCCTACGCTGAAGCACTGTTCAAGGCGACTTCCGCCGATTTGAATGGTGCAGCCGTGTGGGTCGAGGCCTTGCAGGAAATTGCGAAAAACCCGCAATTGCAGCAATTCGCTGACAACCCCAACGTCACGAATTTGCAAGTGTTCGATGTGATCGCCGGCGTTGCCAAAACAGCGCTGCCGGATATGGCGAAGAACTTTCTTCGTACGGTGATCGATAACGGACGGTTGAGTGTCTTGCCTGAAATTGCCGAGCAGTTTCAGGTCCTGAAGAATGCGCAAAGCGGGTCTTCGGATGCCGTCGTGTACAGCGCTTTCGATATCGATAGCGCCGCGCTGATCGATTTGAAGGCAACGCTTGAAAAGCGCTTCGAACGAAAACTCAACGTCAGCGTGCAATTGCAGCCCGATCTGATCGGTGGCATTCGGGTGGTGGTGGGTGATGAAGTCCTTGACTCTTCCGTCAAGGCTTCGCTGGAACAAATGAAAATGGTCTTAACTGCCTGAGGCGAAAGCCCCAGGTCGGCGCAGGCCCCATTAACGAAAGAAGGAAAGAGTCATGCAACTCAATCCCGCAGAAATTTCTGAACTGATCAAGAGTCGTATCGAAGGCCTGTCTGACAGCGCCAACATTCGCAATCAGGGCACGGTCGTGTCAGTGACCGACGGTATTTGCCGCATTCATGGCCTGTCGGACGTGATGCAGGGCGAAATGCTCGAATTCCCGAGCGACGCGGAAGGCCTGCCAAGCTACGGCCTGGCGTTGAATCTGGAGCGTGACTCGGTCGGCGCCGTGATTCTGGGCGCCTACGAGCATATTTCTGAGGGCGACACCGTCAAATGCACGGGCCGCATTCTGGAAGTGCCCGTCGGCCCCGAACTCAAGGGTCGCGTGGTCAACGCGCTGGGTCAACCCATTGATGGCAAGGGCCCGATCAATGCCAAGATGACCGACGTGATTGAAAAGGTGGCGCCAGGCGTGATCGCACGGCAATCGGTGAGCCAGCCGATGCAGACCGGCTTGAAGTCGATTGACTCCATGGTGCCGGTGGGCCGCGGACAGCGCGAGCTGATCATCGGCGACCGTCAGACCGGCAAGACCGCTGTCGCGATTGACGCCATCATCAACCAGAAGGGTCAGAACATGACCTGCGTTTATGTCGCTATCGGCCAGAAGGCCTCCAGCGTCAAGAACGTGGTGCGCGCTCTGGAGCAGGCTGGTGCCATGGCCTACACGATTGTTGTAGCGGCGACCGCATCAGAGTCCGCCGCCATGCAGTATGTCAGCGCCTACTCCGGTTGCACGATGGGTGAGTACTTCCGGGACCGTGGCGAAGATGCCATGATCGTGTATGACGATTTGAGCAAGCAGGCCGTTGCTTACCGCCAGGTATCCCTGCTGCTGCGCCGTCCACCAGGCCGCGAAGCCTACCCTGGCGACGTGTTCTACCTGCACAGCCGTCTGCTCGAGCGTGCGGCTCGTGTCAACGAAAAATACGTTGAAGACTTCACCAAGGGCGCTGTCAAGGGCAAGACCGGGTCTCTGACCGCTCTGCCTATCATTGAAACGCAGGCCGGTGACGTTTCCGCTTTCGTGCCGACCAACGTGATTTCGATCACTGACGGTCAGATCTTTCTGGAAACCTCGCTCTTCAATGCGGGTGTCCGCCCTGCCATCAATGCCGGTATTTCGGTCTCTCGCGTCGGTGGTGCAGCTCAGACCAAGTTGATCAAGAGCCAGTCAGGCGGTATCCGTACCGACTTGGCGCAGTACCGTGAGCTTGCAGCGTTTGCCCAGTTCGCCTCTGATCTGGACGAGGCAACACGCAAACAGCTTGACCGTGGTGCGCGCGTTACTGAACTGCTCAAGCAGGCCCAGTACAGCCCGCTTCCCATCAGCCTGATGGCGGCCACTCTGTTTGCCGTGAACAAAGGCTTCATGGACGACCTCGACGTCAAGAAGGTTCTTGCGGCCGAGCACGGCTTGCACGCTTATCTCAAGGACAAGCACGCTGCCCTGCTCGCCAAACTCGAAGCCGACAAGGCGATGGACAAGGATGCCGAGGCTGAAATGACAGCCGCTGTAACCGCGTTCAAGAAGTCCTTTGCTTGAGTTTCCCTACCTAAACAGGAGCCAACATGGCAGCAGGTAAGGAAATACGCGGCAAGATCAGCTCGGTGGAGAACACCAAGAAGATCACCAAGGCGATGGAAATGGTGGCAGCGAGCAAGATGCGCAAGGCGCAGGATCGCATGCGTGCTGCCCGTCCCTATGCTGAAAAAGTCCGCAACATTGCAAGCAATCTAGGTCGCGCCAATCCGGAATATGTGCACGCTTTCATGAAGCCGAACGACGCCAAGTCGGCGGGCATGATCGTGGTGTCCACTGACAAGGGCTTGTGCGGCGGCATGAACACCAACGTGTTGCGGGGTGTCACCCACAAATTGCGTGAATTTCAGGCCGCTGGCATGTCGACGCAGGCGGTCGCGATTGGCAACAAGGGATTCGGGTTTTTGAACCGCATCGGCGCCAAGGTGGTGTCGCATGTGACGCATCTTGGCGATACACCCCATCTGGACAAACTGATTGGCCCGGTCAAGGTGCTGCTTGATGCCTATGCCAGGGGTGAGGTGAATGCGGTGTACGTTTGTTACACGCGGTTCATTAACACCATGAAGCAGGAGCCGGTGGTGCAGCAGTTGTTACCCCTGTCTGCCAGTGCCATGCAAATCGAGACTGAAGCCAGCGAAGCCAAACTTGGTCCCAAACATGCGTGGGATTACATCTATGAGCCTGATGCGCAGGCCGTGATTGATGAGCTGCTGGTTCGCTATGTGGAGGCACTCGTCTACCAGGCGGTGGCAGAGAACATGGCTTCGGAACAGTCTTCGCGCATGGTGGCAATGAAGTCGGCCACCGACAACGCAGTGAACGTGATTGCAGAACTCAAGCTCGTCTACAACAAGACGCGCCAGGCAGCGATCACGAAAGAACTTTCAGAAATTGTCGCCGGTGCGGCGGCGGTTTAAACGTATTTATTTTTGGAGCAAAAAATGGCTCAGGTCCAAGGCAAGATTGTTCAGTGTATTGGTGCGGTGGTGGACGTGGAATTTCCGCGCGACCAGATGCCCAAAATCTATGACGCCCTCAAACTTGAGGGCTCGGCATTGACACTGGAAGTGCAGCAGCAACTCGGTGACGGCATCGTTCGTACCATTGCGCTTGGTTCATCCGACGGTTTGCGCCGCGGTCTGATGGTCTCCAACACCGGGAACCCGATCATGATCCCGGTGGGCAAGGCAACTTTGGGGCGCATCATGGACGTGCTGGGCACGCCAATTGACGAACGCGGCCCGGTCAACGCCGACAAGCAGATGTCGATTCACCGCAAGGCGCCGACCTATGACGAGCTCAGCCCGTCCCAAGAACTGTTGGAAACCGGCATCAAGGTGATTGATCTGGTGTGCCCTTTTGCCAAGGGCGGCAAGGTCGGTCTGTTCGGTGGTGCCGGCGTCGGCAAGACCGTCAACATGATGGAACTGATCAACAACATTGCCAAAGCGCACAGTGGCCTGTCGGTGTTTGCCGGTGTGGGCGAGCGTACCCGTGAAGGCAATGACTTCTATCACGAGATGATGGATTCGGGCGTGGTCAACAGCAAGAACCTGGGCGAGTCCAAAGTGTCCATGGTTTACGGACAGATGAACGAGCCTCCGGGCAATCGTCTGCGCGTGGCGCTGACCGGTCTGACCATTGCCGAGTCCTTCCGTGATGAAGGCAAGGACGTGCTGTTCTTTGTTGACAACATCTACCGCTTTACGCTGGCCGGGACCGAAGTGTCCGCATTGTTGGGTCGTATGCCTTCGGCGGTGGGCTATCAGCCGACGCTGGCCGAGGAAATGGGTCGCCTGCAAGAGCGCATCACTTCCACCAAAATCGGCTCCATCACCTCGATTCAGGCGGTATACGTGCCGGCCGATGACCTGACCGACCCAAGCCCCGCCACCACCTTTGCCCACCTGGATTCGACCGTTGTGCTGAGCCGTGATATTGCTTCGCTGGGTATTTACCCGGCGGTCGATCCGCTCGACTCAACCAGCCGTCAGCTCGATCCGCTGGTGGTCGGCACCGACCACTATGAAACTGCCCGCGCTGTGCAAGGCACCTTGCAGCGTTACAAGGAACTGCGCGACATCATCGCCATTCTCGGTATGGACGAGCTGGCCCCTGAAGACAAACTGGCCGTGGCACGTGCCCGCAAGATCCAGCGTTTCCTGTCACAGCCTTTCCACGTCGCCGAAGTGTTTACCGGAACTCCGGGCAAGTACGTCAGTCTGGCCGAGACGATTCGCGGCTTCAAGATGATCGTGGCTGGTGAATGCGATCATTTGCCAGAGCAGGCCTTCTACATGGTTGGCACGATCGACGAAGCGTTCGAGAAGGCGAAGAAGGTCTAACAACATGAACACCATCCACGTCGATGTTGTCAGTGCCGAAGAGTCCATCTTCTCGGGTGAGGCGCGTTTTGTCGCCTTGCCTGGTGAAGCTGGAGAGCTTGGCATCTACCCGCGCCACACGCCCTTGATCACCCGCATCAAGGCCGGCTCGGTGCGCATTGAACAGGCCGACGGCAGCGAAGAGTTCATCTTCGTCGCTGGCGGCATCCTCGAAGTTCAGCCCCATTGCGTCACCGTGCTGTCTGACACCGCGATCCGCGGCAAGGACCTGGACGACGAGAAGGCGAACGAGGCCAAGGCAGCGGCCCAGGAAGCCATCAAGAACGCCAAGACCGACATCGATCTGGCCAAAGCCACATCCGAGTTGGCCATCATGGCAGCCCAGATAGCGGCGCTGCGTAAATACCGGCAGAAAAAGTAAGCCTAGCGCAGCACGGGCGCATCAGGCAACTCGTTGGGCCTGCGCTGCCCTCTGGCCAGCGGGAAATGCCGGGTCAACATTGACGACACCGCAGCTAGCGCTTCCATCAGGCCCTCTTCGAATCGATCAACAGCGAAATCGGCTCGCATGCGCGCGACCAGCGCCTGCCAGGTCTCTTCCTCGACCAGGTCGTTGAGCCCGCGATCGGCCACGATCTCAATCTTTCGTTCGGCTAACAACAAGTAAATCAGCACACCATTGTTGCCTGCGGTGTCCCAGACTCGCAGCTCGCTGAACAGGGCAAGCGCGCGCTGGCGAACCAGATGGGTTGTTGGTGAATTGCGCAAAACGTAAGCCAAGGGCAGTCCGGCCTCGACAAAGATCCGGATTTCACCCGAATGCTGGTGCTCGCTTGCAGTCACGGCTTCTCTCAGGCGCTGCAGCGTAGCCGGCCCGATGGCGCGGTGCGTATCGGATCGGTCGAGCCAGAGATGCTTCACAAAACGTTGAAAATTGCTGAGCATTACCAGTCTCCCGAGGCGCCGCCGCCACCAAAATCACCGCCGCCGCCAGAACTAAAGCCGCCACCAGACCCTGAGCCAAAACTGCCACCACCACCGCCCCAGCCGGTGTGATTTCCAACCCCCCCCGGGACACCGGAAATACCACGCGCAGCACTGGAAATCAGTGCAAACACCACTGCAGCCAGGGCTGCCAGGGCGGCAATGACGATGCTCGAAGTGATAAACAGCGCAATCACTCCGACAGCACCGCCGGTCAGCAGGGCACCCAGTTTGACTCCCATGACCCGGCGTATCGCCCCCGCCATCATTGGAACGACAACGAAAGCAAAGATGGCCAGATCGGTCCAGTCAAAGCCGGCTTTGACACTTTTTCGCACCGGAGCGCTTGTCGGTTCCGGCAGGGCCTCGGCCTGGATGAGTGCCATGATCTGATCGCTTGCCGCATCAAGCCCGCCGGCAAAATCTCCCTGTCTGAACCGTGGCGTGATCGCCTCATCAATGATGCGTCTGGAGGCCAGGTCGGGAATCGCGCCTTCCAGCGTCTTTGCCACTTCAATCCGAACCTTGTGGTCGCTCTTGGCAACGACCAGCAGCAGACCGTCCCCAATGCCTTTGCGGCCAATCTTCCAGTTATCGGCCACGCGCTGGGCGTAGCTGGCGATGTCTTCCGGTTGTGTGGTGGGCACCAGCAAGAAGACCACCTGTGCGCCTCGGGCACGCTCGAAAGTGCCAAGCTTGTCTTCAAGTTGGGTCAATTGCGTCGCGGTGAGCGTCGCCGATGCGTCAATGACATGACCAGCTAGCGTCGGTACCGCCTGCTGTGCCTGCGCCAGCGAGTGCATGAGCAGCAGCGCAGCGCAAAAGGCATGGAGTTTTCCGGCCCACTTGGCCGACAACACCGACGCGCGCTTTGGCGGCGTCATTTCTTGCTGAAATCGACCACGGGTGAGCTTGAGATGGCGGCTTCGTTTTGCACGGTGAAGTTGGGCTTTGGCTGGTAGCTGAACATCATGGCGGTCAAATTGCTGGGGAAACTGCGCGCCAGTACGTTGTAGGCCTGCACCGCCTGAATGTAGCGGTTGCGCGCCACCGTCACGCGGTTTTCGGTGCCCTCCAACTGCACCCGCAAATCCTTGAATCCTTCGTTCGCCTTCAGGCTGGGGTAACGCTCCGACACCACCATCAAACGACTAAGAGCCGATCCCAATTCACCCTGAGCAGCCTGAAATTTCTGAAAAGCCTGCGGGTTGTTCAGCGTTTCCGGCGTCACCTGAATTGATGTCGCTTTGGCGCGTGCTTCAACGACCCGGGTCAGCGTCTCCTGTTCAAACGCTGCTTCGCCCTTGACCGTTGCCACAATGTTGGGGACCAGGTCGGCGCGGCGCTGGTACTGGTTGAGCACTTCGCTCCACGCCGAGATGGTTTGTTCATCCAGGCGTTGAAAATCGTTATAGCCGCAACCCGTCAGGGCGGCAGCACCGAGCAGGATCAATAACCAGCGTGTCATAAGAAGAACTCCAGCGTGTGAGCCATAACGGTAGCACAAACGGGGAGGC
>CAIYMN010000018.1 GCA_903927295.1 uncultured beta proteobacterium
CTTGCCGTTGTAACCGCCTTCATTGGCGGCCTTCATGAACAGCCCCAAGTCGGAACCCCAATTGCCAGTAATCACAGTATCAGCTCCGGAGGCCTTGATCTTGGCAATATAGGGCGCAAAGTCGCGCGTCTGCGCCAGCGGATGAAAGTCCTCACCGACAAACTTGATGTCAGGTCGCTTGCGGGCCAACGCATCCTTGGCAAACTTGACTACCTGATGACCATGTGAGTAGTTCTGGTTGAGAAAATAAATGTTCTTGACGTCCTTCTGATCGACCATGAAGCTGGACAGGGCTTCCATCTTCATGGAAGTATCGGCGTCGAAGCGGAAGTGCCAATAGCTGCACTTGCTATTGGTCAGATCCGGATCCACGCCGGAGTCGTTCAGGAAGATGACTTCCTTGCCTGGGTTGCGTTCGTTGTGCTTGTTGATCGCATCGACCAGCGCCAGCGCGACCGACGAGCCATTGCCCTGAATCACATAACGAACGCCCTGATCAATCGCAGCCTTCAGCGCATTCAGACTCTCCGTCGGACTGAGCTTGTTGTCGATGCCCGTGATTTCGAACTTGACGCCGGCCGGATTACCGGGTTGTCCTGGGTTGCCTGGGACCGGCAGACCACTGTATTTTTCAGCAAAAAACTGATAACCCTTGAGCTGACTCACGCCGACAGGTCCGAGCAACCCGGTCAGGGGATCGATCCGGACAATCTTGACGACCTCACCCTTTTGGGCAAAAGCGGCGCTGACGCACAAAGCGGCGGCAGTAGCGGCTACGACTTTCAATGCAAATTTCATATTTAGCTCCTGAGTTTCAATCATCTGACCAGCGCGCAGAGTACAAGGATTTGTGCGCTGCACCACGAGGGTTTTCCACTAGCATGAATCACCCATGCGACAGCCCTGTCGCAATACCCCTATCAGGCATCCGGTAATTTGTAATCCTTGAGGAGTTCGCGCAGCTTGGTTTTCTGCATCTTGCCGGTGCCACCCAGGGGAATGGCATCGACAAACACCACATCATCCGGAATCTGCCATTTGGCGGTTTTGCCTTCGTAGAAGGCGATCAATTCGTCGCGCGACACGTCGCTGCCTGGCTTCTTCACGACAGCGATGATGGGACGCTCGTCCCACTTCGGATGCTTCATGCCGATGCAGGCTGCCATGGCGACAGCCGGATGCGCCATCGCAATGTTCTCAACGTCAATCGAGCTGATCCATTCGCCGCCTGACTTGATGACGTCCTTGCTGCGATCCGTGATCTGCATGTAGCCTTCGGCGTCGATCGTCGCCACGTCGCCGGTCGGAAACCAGCCGTCCACCAAGGGTGATCCGCCCTCGCCCTTGAAATAGGCGCTGATGATCCACGGCCCCTTGACCAGCAAATCGCCATAGCTCTTGCCGTCCCACGGCAACTCCTTGCCATCGCCGTCAACAATCTTCATGTCCACACCAAAAACGCCGCGCCCCTGCTTCAGTCGGACCAGCATCTTTTCCTGCGGCGACATCGTGAGATGCTTGTTCTTCAGCGTGCAGACCGTTCCCAGTGGTGACATTTCGGTCATGCCCCAGGCGTGCAGCACTTCAACGCCGTAGAGGTCGTTGAAGGCGGTAATCATGGCCGGCGGACAGGCCGAACCGCCGATCACCGTGCGCTTCAATGTCGAGAAACGCAGACCACCGGCCTGCATGTGGCCAAGCATCATTTGCCAGACGGTCGGCACGCCAGCGGCGAAGGAGACCTTCTCGCCTTCGATCAACTCAAAAATGGACTTGCCGTCCATCGCCGGCCCCGGGAAGACCAATTTGGCGCCGGTCATGGCTGCCGAATACGGCAGTCCCCAGGCGTTGACGTGGAACATCGGTACCACCGGCAGCACGGTGTCACGGGCACTCATGCTCAAGGCGTCAGGCAAGGCACCGGCCAGGGCGTGCAGCATGGTGGAACGGTGGCTGTACAAAGCGGCTTTCGGATTGCCCGTGGTGCCACTCGTGTAGCACATGCTGGAGGCGGAATTTTCGTCAAACGAGGGCCACTTGTATTCGCTGCTCTGCGCTCCAATCCAGGCCTCATAGCTGATCAGTCCGGGAATGCCGCTGTCGACGGGCAACTTGTCGGCATCGCACATCGCCACATAGTGTTTGATCGTCGGGCAACGGCCATGCACTGCTTTCACAATGGGCAGAAAGCTCATGTCGAAACAGAGCACGGAATCTTCCGCGTGGTTGACGATCCAGCTGATCTGATCCGGATGCAAACGGGGATTGAGCGTATGCAGGACGCGCCCGGTACCACTCACACCGAAATAGAGCTCCAGATGGCGGTAACCGTTCCAGGCAAGTGTCGCCACCCGATCGCTGAACTGCAGTTTCATGCCATCAAGCGCATTGGCCACCTGGCGCGAACGCACTGCCACTTCCTTGTAGGTGTAACGGTGAATGTCGCCTTCAACCCGGCGCGACACGATTTCACCTTCGCCATGATGGCGCTCGGCAAATTCGATAAGTGTCGAAATCAGCAACTGTTGGCTTTGCATCAACCCGAGCATGGACGAACTCCTGAGATAGTGATAAAAAAATACGCTGCCATCGCGCCGTCATTGCGAACGAAGTGAAGCAATCCATGACTTCTGACTGCATGGATTGCCACGCTGCGCTCGCAATGACGAATAGGCCCAATCGAACGCGCATGTTACTGCGAATTCTCCGGGATAACCCTGCAAACCACAGGCTCGGCGCCGGCGCGAGACAATTCGAACATGAACCTGAGTACGCACAGCCACGACGCCATCGATCTGGGTTTAACCTGGCGCAATACTTTTGCCGGACTCGGCGAAGAGTTCTATAGCCGCGTTTCGCCGCAACCGTTGCCGGAACCGTATTGGGTAGCACAGAATGTGTCGCTGGCGGGCGAACTGGGATTACCCCCCTCATGGCGCGAGTCCAGTGACCACTTGCAAGCGCTCAGCGGCAACCGTGCTGTCGCTGGTGCCGAGCCGCTGGCCAGTGTTTACAGTGGTCATCAATTTGGCGTCTGGGCCGGTCAGTTGGGCGATGGCCGGGCCATCCTGCTGGGCCAGACGACCGGTGGTCTCGAAGTGCAACTCAAGGGTGCTGGCCTGACGCCCTACTCCCGCATGGCTGACGGGCGCGCCGTGCTGCGCTCCAGCGTACGCGAGTTTCTGTGCAGCGAAGCCATGCACGGCCTTCGCATACCGACGACACGCGCCCTGTGCCTTACCGGGTCCGAGGCGCCGGTTTACCGTGAAACTGCAGAAACGGCCGCCGTGCTGACCCGGCTGGCCCCCAGCTTTGTGCGCTTCGGTCACTTTGAACATTTCTCGGCCCGTGCTCAGCTCGGGCAACTCAAGACGCTGGCCGACCACGTGATTGACCGGCACTACCCGCAATGTCGCAGCGCCAACACGATTGGAGGCAACGCCTACGCGGCGCTGCTGCAGGCCGTGAGCGAGCGAACTGCAAAGATGCTGGCGCATTGGCAGGCAGTGGGTTTTTGCCACGGCGTGATGAACACCGACAACATGAGCATCCTGGGACTGACCATCGATTACGGCCCGTTCCAGTTTCTGGACGCCTACCAGCCCAGCCACATCTGCAACCATTCGGACACACAGGGGCGCTACGCTTTCAACCGCCAACCCAACGTGGCCTACTGGAATCTGTTCTGTCTGGCGCAGGCACTGATGCCACTGATTGAAGAGCAGGAGATCGCACTGGCCGCGCTGGAACCTTTCAAGACCGTGTTTCCACAGGAACTGGAGAGACAGATGCGCGCCAAGCTGGGCCTTCTGGAGGACGCTGCGCCTGACGACCGTGCGCTGATAGAAGACGTTCTGAGCCTGCTGGCGCGCTCCGGCATTGACTACACCATCTTCTGGCGCCGCTTGAGTCACAGCGTCGGTGACGGCGATGTGACGCCGCTGCGCGACCTGTTTCTTGACGCTACGGGATTTGACGCCTGGTGGCTTCGTTATACGCAGCGCATCGCAGCAACGTCGCGCGAGCAGCTATCGAAGCTCATGCTCGGAACGAATCCGAAGTTTGTGCTGCGCAATCACCTCGCAGAGTTGGCCATTCAAGGTGCAAAGCAGAAGGATTTCTCGACAATCGTCAATCTGCTGCAAGTGCTGGAGGCACCATTTGACGAGCATCCGGCATTTGAGTACTACGCCGACTTTCCGCCCGATTGGGCGCATAGTATCGAAATCAGTTGCAGTTCCTGAGGGCAGCCATGAGTTTCAAAATTGAAAAGACCGACGAGCAGTGGAAGGCCGAGCTGAGGGCCAAGGGGGCGGAACCGCTGGCCTTTGATGTCACCCGTCGCGCCGCCACCGAGCGCCCATTCAGCGGCAAGCTCGAAGGGCATCGCGCACAAGGCACTTATCGCTGCATCTGCTGCGACAAGCCTTTGTTCGACTCCGACGCCAAATTCGATTCCGGCTGCGGTTGGCCCAGCTATTTTCAGCCCATCGATGAGAGCGCGCTGGCGACAAAGGCCGACGGTTCGCTCTGGATGCAACGCACCGAAGTGCTGTGCGCCGACTGCGGTGCCCACCTGGGTCACGTCTTTGAAGATGGGCCGACGCCTACAGGTTTGCGCTACTGCATGAACTCGGCATCGTTAAACTTCACCCCAAATGAAGATACTGATTGATTTTTTTCCGATCCTGCTGTTCTTCGGTGCCTACAAGCTCTATGACATCTATGTCGGCACGGCGGTGCTGATGGCCGCCACCGTGCTGCAGATGAGCCTGGTGTACGTGATCGACCGCAAACTCCAGATGATGCACAAGATCACACTGGTGCTGATTCTGATCTTCGGCACCTTGACGCTCCTATTGCATGATGAACGCTTCATCAAGTGGAAGCCCACCGTGCTTTACGCAGCGATGGCGCTGGCGCTGGCACTGGCCGTCTGGGTTTACAAGAAGAATTTTCTCAAGCTCCTGCTGGGCAGCCAGCTCACTCTGCCTGATCCGGTCTGGATGCGCCTGAACATGGTGTGGGTTGTTTACAGCGCTTTCATGGCGATCATGAACGGCTACGTTGCCGCCTACTACAGTACCGAGGCCTGGGTCAATTTCAAGATCTGGGGCTATATCTTTCCGTTGCTCTTCATCATCGGTCAGGGCGTCTATATTGCGCGCTACCTGCAGGCCGATGAATCCCAAATTTCACCCCCGCCATGACCCACGACAACACCGCACCGCCGACCGCCACTGAACTCGAACAACGCCTGCGCGAGCGGCTGCATCCTGTATCGCTGGAGGTCATAGACGAGAGCTACCAGCATCAAGGTCACGCTGGCGCCAACGGTAGCGGCTTTGGCAGCCATTTCCGGGTCCGTGTGACTTCACAAATATTTACCGGCAAGTCCGCGGTACAGCGGCATCGCCTTGTGTATGATGCGCTGCAAGATTTCATGGAGCAGGGTCTGCATGCCCTCGCCATTGAAGCCCACACCCCCCCGATTTGAACCTTGTTACCCAGGAAAACCTAATGAAGTTGAAATTTATTTCCGTTCTTGCCACTGTCGCGGTGCTCAGTACCTCAGCGACGCTGGTTGCAGCGCAAAACGTGGCCATTGTCAACGGCAAGGCCGTCCCAAGCTCGCGCGTGGACACGCTGGCGCAGCAGATTGCCCGTTCCGGTCGACCGGTCACGCCAGAGATGCAGGCACAGATCAAGGACGAAGTGATTGCCCGCGAGATCTTTATCCAGGAAGCGCAGAAGCAGGGACTGGATGTGACAGACGATTTCAAGGTACAGATGGAACTGGCACGCCAGACACTCTTGATTCGCGAACTGTTCACCAACTACCAGAAGGCCAATCCGGTCAGCGATGCTGAAGTCAAGGCGGAGTTCGACAAGTTTGTGGCTGCCAACAGCGGCAAGGAGTACCACGCCCGCCACATTCTGGTTGAAAAGGAAGACCAGGCCAAAGCCATCATCGCGCAGATAAAGAAAGGCGGCAAGTTTGACGAAATTGCCAAGAAGTCTTCCAAGGATCCGGGTTCAGCCGCCAAGGGCGGTGACCTCGATTGGGCCAACGCTGGCAACTACGTGGCAGAGTTTTCTGAAGCGCTGACCAAGCTCACCAAGGGCAAGATGACAGAGACACCAGTGAAGACCCAGTTTGGCTTCCACATCATCCGGCTCGACGACGTTCGCGATGCCCAGTTACCGAAGTTTGACGACGTCAAACCGCAGGTTGCACAACAGTTGCAACAGCAGAAGATGTCGAAGTACCAGGAAGAACTGCGCGCCAAGGCCAAGGTCGAATAACTGCAAAAATCTCGTCATTGCGAGCCCCTTGACTGTCATTGCGAGCATCTTGGCCGTCATTGCGAGCGCAGCGCGGCAATCCATGCAACCCGAAGTCATGGATCGCCACGGCCTGCGGCCTCGCGATGACGAGCGAAAAATGCGGCCTCGCGGTGACGAACGTTGGCGTCCAGAATTTTTTAACAATCAGTATCTGACGAGCCAGCCGAACACAAGCAGAGTGCCGATCAGCAGTGGCTGGTGCAGCATGTAGTACGACAGGCTCCAGCGCCCCATCAGCGCCAGCGGCTGCAACTGCCGCGCTATCGGGCCACTCAGGTAGCGCTGACCGTCGCCAGTCAGCCAAGAGCCGAACGCCGCGCCCCACCACATCAGGCCGAGCCAGGGAAGCAGGGGCACGTAGTCTTGCGTTTCGGGCAAGCGTGTGATCAGGCCCAGCCAGTTCAATAGCGGCGTGTTGAACAGTTGTGCCAGGCTGTCTGGCGCCAGCGTCTGCAGCGCGCTGGCGCCGACAAATTTGGCTGCAATCGCCAGTGCGCCGAGCAACCACAGCCAGCGCCCCCAGTGGGCCGTCAGACGCACGATGATCAGCATCGCGGCAATGCCGTGCAGCACGCCAAAGTAGATAAAACTTTGCGGGTACATCCACCAGGAACCGGTACTCACCAGCAAGGCGCAAATCATCACCTGTGACCAGCGCCGCCAGAAACGGCCCCAACTCTGGCCCTGCCGCAGCGCAATGGCCTGACCGATACCAGCGCAAAGAAGGAACAGACTGACGATCAGCGTGCGCTGCCAGGTCCAGAATGCGTCGTGATAGAAATCCTGCCGGATGTAGCCCGACTGATTCAGGTCGAAGCAGAAGTGAAATACCGTCATCCACAGCATGGCCAAGCCGCGCAGGGCATCGACCGCGTCCAAGCGTTTAACGGTTGCGACGGGAACAGAAACAAACATGGCATGACGATAACCGATCAGGGCAGGGATAATCCAGCGCATGTCGTTGCCAGACCCTCAACTTGAACTCCTGTCTCCCGCTCGCGATGCCGATATTGGCATCGAAGCTGTCCGGCACGGCGCCGATGCGGTCTACATTGGTGGCCCCTCGTTTGGCGCGCGTTCCGCGGCCGACAACAGCGTGCAGGACATTGAACGTCTGGCGCGCTATGCACACCGTTTCAGCAGTCGGATTTTCGTGACGCTTAACACCATCCTGCTCGATGACGAGTTGGAAGGCGCGCGCAAACTGGCATGGCAGTTGTATGACGCCGGAGTCGACGCTCTGATCATCCAGGACATGGCTCTGCTGGAACTCGATCTACCGCCACTTCAGTTGCACGCCAGCACCCAGTGCGACATTCGCACGCCGGAGAAGGCCCGCTTTCTGCAAGATGTGGGCCTGTCACAAATTGTGCTGGCGCGTGAATTGAGCTTGCAGCAAATTGGGCAAATCCGCGCACATACCGATTGCAAGCTTGAATTTTTTGTACATGGTGCGCTCTGTGTGGCCTACAGCGGCCAGTGCTACATCAGCCAGGCCCACACTGGACGCAGCGCCAACCGTGGCGAATGCAGTCAGGCCTGTCGCCTGCCGTACCAGGTACTGGATGACCGGGGTCGCTTCGTTGCGCACGACAAGCATGTGCTCTCGATGAAGGACAACAACCAGAGCAGCAATCTGGCGGCACTGGTGGATGCCGGCATTCGCAGCTTCAAGATTGAAGGCCGCTACAAGGACATGGCGTATGTCAAGAACATCACGGCACACTACCGGCAGTTGCTGGATGCCCTGATCGAGGAAAGGCAGGACGGTGCTCAACCTCTGGCCAGAACTTCCAGCGGTGAGAGCCACTTCACTTTCACGCCCGACCCGTTGCAGAACTTCAACCGCGAGTTCACCGACTACTTTGTGCGGGGGCGCCAGATTGACATTGGCGCTTTCGACTCGCCAAAGAATCCCGGGCAAGCCATCGGCCATCTGACCCAGATTGGCCCGAACTGGCTCGAACTGCAAACCAGTGACCCCGACACGGTACTGCACAACGGTGACGGCCTGTGCTACTACAACCTGCAAAAGGAACTCTGCGGCCTGGCCATCAACCGCGCCGAGCGCAATGGCAAACGCTGGCGCCTCTTCCCCAAGGACGCGCTGGCCACCCTGCCCGACTTGCGCAAGGATCTGGAAGTAAACCGCAATCGCGATGTCGATTGGGTGCGCGTGCTGGAGAGGAAATCTGCCGAGCGACGCATTGCTGTCTGGGCACAACTCGGTGACACATTGGACGGCTTGACGCTCACTCTGACAGACGAAGACGGTCACAGCGCAATGGCGCATGCTGCGCTACCTGCCAGAGAACGTCAGTTGAGCAAGGACCCGAACGCTGCGAAGGCTCAAATGCATGAGCACATCGGCAAGTTGGGCGACAGCATGTTCAAACTGCTTGACTTGCATGTGCAGTTTGCCCACGCCTGGTTCGTGCCGGTCTCACTCTTGAATCGACTGCGCCGTGATGCGGTCGAAGCGCTCGAGGCCGCGCGAGAACGGGCCTTGGTGCGCCTGCCCCGGCGCGTGGCCATTTCACCGCCCGTGCCCTACCCCACAGACAACCTGAGCTATCTGGCCAATGTGTTGAACGCACAAGCGCGCGCTTTTTACGCCAGACACGGCGTGCAGGTCATAGCACCGGCGTATGAGGCGCTGCAGGAAACCGCCGAGGTCAGCCTGATGATCACCAAACACTGCGTGCGATTTTCGTTAAGCCTGTGCCCCAAACAGGCCAAGGGCATCACCGGCGTGCAAGGAACAGTCAAGGCCGAACCACTGCAACTCGTGAACGGCAAGGAAAAGCTCACACTCCGCTTTGACTGCAAGGCCTGCGAGATGCACGTTGTGGGCAGGATGAAACAGTCAGTCCGACAACAAACGAGAACAAACCATGATTGAAGTATTTTTGGCCCTGTTGGTGGTGCTGGCCCTGCTTTGGCTGGTGGGTGTGTTGTGCCTGCGTGGCCCGGACTTGAGCGCGTTTGACCAGGCTGTCGGTTCGACGGATGCCAGCAAGCCAGCGCCGAGTCCGGAGCACGCTGCGGTGGTGGCATCGCTGGGTACGGTTTCCCAAACGCTGAAGGGCACACCGCGCCGTCAGCATCTGGCCCTGCTACGTAACTACATCGACAACGTCTTTTCGCTCGACGAAGCGAGCTTCCGGTTCATCCCCGTCAATGCTGGTGGCGTGAGGGCCGAGTGGGTGCTGGCACCCAACGTTGATACCAACCGACGCCTGCTCTACATCCACGGTGGCGCCTATACCATGGGCAGCCCGAAGAGCCATCGCCGCCTGACGACCCGGTTTTCAGAAGTCGCCAACGCCGCAGTGCTGTCGATTGACTATCGGTTGATGCCAGAGCACCCGCGCATGGCCGGTATCGAGGACAGCCGGACTGCCTACCGCTGGCTGCTCGAGAACGGCCCCGACGGCGTGTCCACGGCCAGCGCGGTCTTTGTGGCCGGGGATTCCGCTGGCGGCAACCTGACGCTGTCCCTGATCGCCTGGATTCGCGACCAGGGTTTGCGCGCACCCAATGCCGCCGTGGCCTTGTCGCCAGCAACCGATGGCACACTGGGCAGCCCGAGCCTGAAAGGCAATATTGCCACCGACCCCATGCTCGGCCCCTTGTTCAAGTCGCTGACCCGAATTCCGCGGACCGCTCTGCTTTGGGGTGGCTGGATCGCGAACCGGGTTCGACCCTGCGACCCGGTCGTGTCACCTGTGTTCGGCGACCTCTCCAGGCTACCGCCACTGCTGGTGCATGCCAGCGAAGCAGAGATGCTGCGCGACGACAGCCGGCGTTATGTCAACAAGGCGACCGCTGCCGGCTCGCCCGTGACCTTGCAGACCTGGCACCACATGGTGCACGTCTGGCAGATCTATCACCCCGAGTTGCCCGAAGGACGTGAAGCCTTCGAGGAAATCGGGAAGTTCCTGCGCGCCAATTCCTAGCCAATCCAGCGCCGGGCGTTGTGCCAGAGTTGCATCCAGGGGCTGAAGGCATCGCGATCCAGATTGGTCCAACTCATCTGGATATTGCGAAACACCCGCTCCGGGTGCGGCATCATCGCGGTAAAGCGCCCGTCGGCTGTGGTCACGGCCGTCAGGCCACCGGGGCTGCCGTTCGGGTTGAACGGGTAGGCTTCGGTCGCAGAACCAAAGTTGTCGGTAAAACGCATCGCCGCCAGCGCTTTGTCGGCGTTTCCACGGTACTTGAAATTGGCATACCCCTCGCCGTGCGCCACAGCAATCGGCAAGCGACTCCCGGCCATGCCGGCAAGAAACAGTGACGGCGAATCCAGTATTTCGACCATGGAAAAGCGGGCCTCAAAACGCTCGCTCTGGTTGGTGGTGAATCGCGGCCAGTCCTGCGCGCCGGGAATGATGTCGGCCAGTTCGGCAAACATCTGGCATCCATTGCAGACGCCCAGGCCGAAAGTGTCAGCTCGACCAAAAAACGCCTGAAATTGATCGGCCAGCAGCGGGTTGAAAGTAATGGAGCGCGCCCAGCCAATGCCAGCGCCCAGGGTGTCACCGTAGCTGAAGCCGCCACAGGCCACAACGCCGACAAAATCAGCCAACTTCGCTCGCCCGGTCTGCAGGTCGGTCATGTGCACGTCAAAGGCATCAAAGCCGGCTTCGTTGAAAGCGCAGGCCATCTCCACGTGCGAGTTGACGCCCTGCTCGCGCAGCACCGCCACTTTGGGGCGGGAAAGCAGCAGAGCGGGACTCGCCACAGTTGATTCGTCATCGTGAGGCCGCAGGCCGTGGCGATCCATGACCCCGGACTTCATGGATTGCCGCGCTTCGCTCGCAATGACAGCATGAAAATGCAAACCCGGATCCAGCGGGTCACCGGCCGCACTGTGCTCAGCGTCGGCACAGTCGGGGTTGTCGCGCCGCTGGCAAATCTTCCAACTGGTACTGTCCCACACCTGGTGCAAATCCAGCAGATTGGCGCTGAACACAGCCTTTGCGTCGCGCCAGATCTGGATTTCGCCGACTCCGGCCGCTATCGCTGAAGCAGCAGGTCGTGTCTTGCCAATCACATGACAGTGCTTTGAAAGGCCATGCTGACGCAGCGTCTGCATCGCTTCGTCGCGCTGCGCTGTGCGCACCTGCAGCACCACACCGATTTCTTCATTGAACAGGGCTTTCAGACTCAGCTCATCACGCCTTGCGCTGACCTGTGTCGCCCAGTTTTTGCTGTCGCCATGCTCCGCGCGGCTGTCGCTGATGCCGTCGCCCTCGGTCACCAGCAAATCGATGTTGAGCGTCACGCCCACGTGGCCGGCGAACGCCATCTCGCACACCGTGGCAAAGAGCCCGCCATCACTGCGGTCGTGGTAGGCCAGAATCAGACCACGCTCGCGCAAGGCGTTCACCGCATTCACCAGTTGCACCAGATCCTGCGGCTGTTCCAGGTCTGGCACCTCGTCACCCATCTGACCCAGCGTTTGCGCCAGGATGCTGCCACCCATGCGGTTCAGACCGCGTCCCAGATCCACCAGCAGCAGCGTCGAATCCGCGCTGGCATCGAGCTGCGGCGTCAACGTGCCCCGCACATCGGCCAGTGTGGCAAAGGCGGTGACGATGAGCGAGACCGGTGAAGTCACCTTTTTGGCACCCTGCTGATCGCTCCACTGGGTGCGCATGGACAACGAATCCTTGCCGACAGGAATAGAGATACCCAATGCCGGACACAACTCGAGTCCGACGGCCTTGACCGTTGCATAGAGCGCGGCATCTTCACCCGCCTCACCGCAGGCCGCCATCCAGTTGGCCGACAGCTTGACGCGTGAAAGTTCAAACGGCGCAGCCAGCAGATTCGTGATCGCCTCCGCCACCGCCATGCGCCCTGACGCGGGCGCGTTGAGCGTCGCCAGCGGCGTGCGCTCGCCCATGCTCATGGCCTCGCCGGCAAAGCCCTGGTAGTCAGCCAGCGTCACCGCACAGTCAGCCACCGGAACCTGCCACGGGCCGACCATCTGATCACGGTGCGTCAAGCCACCCACGGTGCGGTCCCCAATGCTGATCAGAAAGCGCTTGCTCGCAACGGTCGGATGGGCCAGCACGCTGATGCAAGCGCTCTTCAGATTGACGTCACCGAGATCCAGTGGCTCAAAGCTTCGCTGCAGACTGTTCACGTCACGCCGCATCTTGGGTGGCTTGCCCAGCAATACGTCCATCGGCATATGGACTGGTGCCCCCACGCTCCGCACTGACGTGTCGTCGCTGCCCCCCGAGGGGGCTGCGCTCGCCTGGGGCGGCCCGGCGCGGCGCGCGGCCCCTTCGTCGGTTAGTACAAGGTCTCGCTCTTCGGTGGCCACACCGACCACGGCAAAAGGGCAACGCTCGCGCTCGCACAGTGCCTGAAACAGCGGCAGCGACTCCGGCGCAATTGCCAGCACGTAGCGCTCCTGACTCTCGTTGCACCAGATTTCCTTGGGCGCCATGCCGGACTCTTCCAGCGGCACCGCGCGCAGGTCAAAGCGGGCACCACGCGCCGCGTCATTCGTCAATTCGGGAAAAGCATTGGACAAACCACCGGCACCAACATCGTGGATCGCCAGAATCGGATTGCCTGGTTGCCCGCCACCACCCTGCCCGAGCGTCCAGCACTGGTTGATAACCTCCTGCGCGCGCCGCTCGATTTCCGGATTGCCGCGTTGCACCGAGTCAAAGTCGAGCGCCGCCGCATTGGCACCACTGGCCATGGAACTGGCGGCACTGCCACCCATGCCGATGCGCATGCCCGGACCACCCAATTGAATCAGCAGGCTGCCAGCGGCGAAGGGTATCTTGTGCGTCTGGCTCGCATCAATCACGCCCAGGCCACCGGCGATCATGATTGGCTTGTGGTAGCCACGCTGCTCAGTCATCTGCTCCACCTGGCCACCGCCATCGGTTGCGCTGTAACGCAGGTTTTGCTCATACTCACGGAAATATCCGAGCAGGTTGGGACGGCCAAATTCGTTATTGAAGGCGGCGCCACCGAGTGGTCCTTCCATCATGATCTGCAAGGGACTGGCAATGTGCTCCGGCTTGCCGTAAGTCGAATCAATTGGAGTCTGACCCCAATTTATGGTGGAGACGGTGAAGCCGGTCAAGCCGGCTTTCGGTTTGGAGCCGCGCCCCGTCGCACCTTCGTCGCGGATCTCGCCACCGGCACCGGTTGCGGCGCCAGGAAACGGCGAGATCGCGGTCGGGTGGTTGTGCGTCTCGACCTTCATCAGGATGTGGTTGGTAGCGCTCTGCGGTTCATAGACGGGAGCGCTGCCAGATCTCCTGGCGGCGCTGGCAACCAGGCGCTGCACTTGCGCGCCCTCCATCACCGAGGCATTGTCCGAATAGGCGACCAGCATGTGCTGCGGATTCGTCTGATGCGTATGGCGGATCATGCCGAACATGCTGTGCTGCTGCGCCACACCGTCAATGACGAAAGTGGCGTTGAAAATCTTGTGCCGGCAGTGCTCGCTATTGGCCTGCGCAAACATCATCAGTTCGACATCGCTCGGATTGCGTTGCAACTGCGTGAAAGCCTGCACCAGGTAATCGATCTCGTCGTCGGCCAGCGCCAGACCAAACTCGACATTGGCCTGTTGCAGCGCCGCTCTGCCACCGTGCAGCACATCAACCTGCGCCAGCGGCGCCGCGGCCAGTTCAGCAAACAGTGCGCTGGCGCTGGCACGATCAAACATCACACTCTCCGTCATGCGGTCATGCAGCAGGTCGGCAATCTGTTGCAACTGCCCCAGCGTCAAAGTCGGCTTGCCCAGCAGCGCCGACCTGAGCGAGATTCGGTACTCCAGCACGCGCTCCACACGCCGCACGGCCAGCGCGCAGTTGTGCGCAATGTCCGTCGCTTTGGAAGCCCAGGGCGAGACCGTGCCCAAGCGCGGCGTCACCACAATCAGCGCTCCCTCGTTGGGTCCCTGGTAGGGATCACCGTAAGTCAGCAAAGCTGCCAGTTGAGCCTTCAACGCACTGCCCGGATGTGCGTCTGTGCTCACCAGATGAACAAAGCGCGCCGCCACACCCTCGATGCGCTCGTGAACGGCTTGCAGGCCCGGTAACAGTTGCTTGATGCGGAAAGGGCTGAGGGCGCTACCGCCCTCGAATGTTGTGATGTGCAGGGTCACTTTGGTGCCTGAATGGAGGGCCGACGGGGATGAGCGCCGATTTTACCCGCCCAATGGGATAATCCGGCTCCATGACCATCACCTACAAAGATGCACAAGGCATTGCCGGCATGCGTATCGCTGGCCGTCTGGCGGCCGAACTACTGGACTATCTTGCACCCTTCGTCAAACCCGGCATCACCACCAATGAACTCGACAAACTTGCCGACGACTACACGACGCAGATTCAGGGCGCCATTTCCGCGCCGCTGAACTATGCCCCCTCAGGCCACAACCCCTACCCGAAGGCCATCTGCACGTCAATCAACCAGCAGGTCTGCCACGGCATCCCGAACGACAAGCCACTGAAGAAAGGTGACATCGTCAATATCGACGTCACGGTGATCAAGGACGGCTGGCACGGCGACTCCAGTCGCATGTTCATGGTCGGAGACGTCCCGCTGGCCGCCAAGCGTCTTTGCGCGCTCACTTTCGAGGCCATGTGGCATGGCATCGTCAAGGTCAGGGCGGGCGCCTACCTGGGCGACGTCGGGCATGCAATCCAGACTTTCGCCGAAGGTCATGGCTTGAGCGTCGTGCGTGAGTTTTGTGGTCACGGCATCGGTCGCAGCTTTCACGAAGAGCCGCAAGTCCTGCACTACGGCCGCCCCGGCACCCTGGATCAGCTCAAGGCCGGCATGACCATCACCATCGAGCCCATGCTCAATGCAGGCAGGCGCGAAATCAAGGAGTTGGGCGACGGCTGGACCATCGTCACCAAGGACAGATCGCTCTCCGCGCAGTGGGAGCACACGGTGCTGGTAACCGATACCGGCTACGAGGTACTGACCTTGTCGCCTGGTTGCCCCGCCACCCCTTCTTTTGTCCCCAGATCGACCTCATCGCAGATCGCCTGACATGAGCAAGCTGGCCGCGCTGCGCCGTGACTTTCGGGAGCAAAAGGCCATCTTGCTGGAGTCCCTGGCATCCAGTGGCACCTCGTCCACGCGAGGTGTCCGCGCGACGCTCGGTGCACTGTCTGCGCTGGCCGATGCAAGCTTGCGAGCGCTCTGGCTTGAGGCTGGCTTTGCCGGAGATTTTGCTTTGCTGGCAGTTGGCGGCTTTGGTCGGGGCGAGTTATTCCCCTACTCCGACGTGGACGTGCTGCTGCTGGTGCCAGAAGGCCGATCACCCGACCATGACGCCGACCTGAAAGCCAAAATCGAACGCTTTATCGGCAACTGCTGGGATGTCGGTCTTGAGATTGGTTCGAGCGTGCGCACGCTGGTCGAATGCCAGCACGAGGCGGCACATGACGTGACGATCCAGACTTCGCTTCTGGAGGCCAGATTGCTGATCGGCAACGCAGATTTGTTCGCCCAATTCGAGAAGCACTTTTTTTCAGCGATTGATCCGCACGCCTTCTTTGTCGCCAAGACACTCGAACTGCAACAGCGCCACAGCAAGTATGAAGACACCCCTTACGCGCTGGAGCCCAACTGCAAGGAGTCGCCCGGTGGCCTGCGCGATTTGCAGGTCATTCTCTGGGTCGCCAAGGCTGCGGGCTTTGGCAGCAACTGGGACGCGCTGGCCAGAAACGGTCTTGCGACTGCTTTCGAGGTCAAGCAGATCAAACATAACGAAGCCCTGCTCAGGTTGGTACGCGCACGGCTGCACCTGATTGCGCAGCGGCGCGAAGACCGGCTCGTGTTCGACCTGCAGACGCCGGTCGCTCAGGCCTTCGGCTATGGTGATGTCCCCACGCTCCGCAATGAGGTGTCGTCGCTGCCCCCCGAGGGGGCTGTTTCGCCAGGGGGCGGCCCGTCGGTGAAGCGCCCCTTCATTCGCCCGAGCGAGGCGCTGATGCGGCGTTACTACTGGGCGGCCAAGGCCGTAACGCAATTGAATCAAATCCTGCTGCTCAATATCGAGGAGCGACTCAACCCCTCCACCCATGAACCGCGGCCCATCAACGCACGATTTCTGGACAAGGCCGGCATGGTGGAGGTTGCCAGCGACGATCTGTACGAACGCGAGCCGCACGCGATTCTGGAAACCTTTCTGGTTTACCAGAGCAACGTAGGCCTGAAGGGTTTGTCAACCCGCACGCTGCGCGCCCTCTTCAATGCGCGCGAGTTGATGGATGGCAAGTTTCGCAACGACCCGGTGAACCGGGAGACTTTTCGCAGAATCATGATGCAGCACGATGGCATCACCCACGCCATGCGCCTGATGAACCAGACCTCGGTACTGGGACGCTACCTTTGGGTGTTTCGCAAGATCGTCGGGCAGATGCAGCACGATCTGTTTCATGTCTACACGGTAGATCAGCATGTGCTGATGGTGTTACGCAACGTGCGGCGCTTCTTCATCGTCGAGCACGCGCATGAGTATCCTTTTTGCTCGCAGCTCGCCTCGGGCTGGGACAAACCCTGGGTCCTGTACATCGCCGCGCTGTTTCACGATATCGCCAAGGGCCGTGGCGGCGATCACTCGCAGCTCGGTGCGCTGGAAGCGCAGCGCTTTTGCAAGTTGCACGGGATTGCCAAGGAAGACAGTGGGCTGATCGAGTTCATGGTGAAAGAGCACCTGACGATGAGCCGCGTCGCGCAAAAATCCGATCTCAGCGATCCTAACGTGATCAAGGCTTTTGCCAGTCGTGTCGGCAATGAGCGCAATCTGACGGCACTGTATCTGCTGACGGTGGCTGACCTGCGCGGTACCTCGCCCAAGGTCTGGAACGCGTGGAAGGGTAAATTGCTCGAAGACCTGTACCGCATGACGCTGCGCTCGCTGGGCGGACGCGCACCGGATCCGGATGCCGAGGTGGAGTCCCGTAAACGCGAGGCACTGATTCTGCTGGCCCTGCACGCCCAGCCCTTTGAGGCGCACAAAGCCTTGTGGGATACGCTCGATGTAGGCTATTTCATGCGCCATGACGCAACTGATATTGCCTGGCACGCGCGTCAACTCTCGCGCCATGTGGGCGCCGGCAAGTCGATTGTGCGGGCCCGCCAGTCCGCTGTGGGCGAAGGCATGCAGGTGGCGGTCTATACGCCCGACCAGACCGACCTGTTTGCCCGCATCTGCGGCTACTTCGACCAGGGTGGCTTCAGCATTCTGGATGCGCGCATTCATACCGCCAACAACGGCTACGCGCTGGACACCTTTCAGGTCATCACCGCGGCGCTACCCGAGCACTACCATGAACTCACCAGCATGGTGGAAAGCGAACTCAGTCGCGCCATCGTGCAGGCAGGCCCGCTACCGCTGCCGGGCCGTGGACGAGTCTCACGGCGCGTCAAGAGTTTCCCGATCGCGCCGCGCGTCACGCTGCGCCCCGACGAAAAGGGTCAGCGCTGGCTGCTCAATATTTCGGCAAGCGACCGCGTTGGCCTCCTGTACTGCATAGCGCGGGTGCTGGCCCGGCACAAGATCAACCTGCAACTGGCCAAGATCGCCACACTGGGCGAGCGGGTTGACGATACCTTCCTGATTGAAGGCGCCGAGCTTCAACAAAACCGCGCACAAATCGAAATCGAGACTGAACTGATGGAAGCGCTGGCACAGAGCTGACCTTGTCCCGGCACCTGATCCAGCAGGACTTGCGCGAACGTTGACGTAGATTCAGGCTGGGTTTGTCAGGACGCAATAGCGAACGTTCTTGACATCATCGTAGGGATCACCAGGAGCAACAACATAGCTTGGTTTTCCTTGCTTATCCTTGAGTTGCTTGATCATCTGCGCCACATTGGCCGCCAGATTAACAGCCAGCGCCTTCTTGTCGGCACCCACGCTGTTGTAGCTCAGGCAAACCTGCACAGGACCAGATAGCCCGGTGGGCGTTGGGACGATTTGATACGTCGTCGTGGCGCTGGATACCGCCTTGATGCCGGGGTCAGAACTAACTTTGCTCGCAACTTGTGCAACCTCCATGAGCATAAATGTCGGGAGATTCAAGGGTATTGCTTGCAATCCCTGGTTCAAGGCGCCTGCTCCTCCAGGCGTGTTGGCTGCGACGTTGCCGCCGGCGTGCACCGCCACGCTCACTCCAACACAAAGCAGAGCGACCAGAGAAATATGGAGTCCTGTTTTCATGTCATTTCCTTTTTGAGCGTGCGTTGCAAATTGGCCCGCCTGACCAACCGGCTCAGGAATATATCAAACAATCTGAATCTTTGCACTGGTCGAAAAGGACATGGCGGTCGGAACTTGAGTCATTTTTTTCAACACCTTTCCCATCAACGACTATTCCGGCTCACCGTCTGTGGTGGTCGAAACCATCCTTGATTTGACCGAGGCTTTCGCAGACGTGTTGCACTCGGTGCTCATCAAAGGAACGGTCGCATTTCTCCTGCTTACGGTGCTGACTTTCGTCGCGATTTTGAAAATTCGCGATCCGCGACGGGTTTAGCAGAGCCATCTCGCAGCAGCGCCTGGAACTGGAAGAGAAAGCTGCGTTTTGCGAGGCAGCGGCAGAGAAACTCAATGATGTTGACCTTCTCACACGAGGCTTTTTCACGAACCTGATTGCTACCATCAACGAGCCACTGAAGGCGGTTGCAGGTACGTTGCAAACGGTATCGCCGACAATGGAGATTGGGCGCCCAGCATTGGCGTGAAATAGCCCGGGCGGTCGAAGAGCTGAAGAGGTGACTGTCAGACGTCGTCAATGAATGCCTGATGTCTGCATGACAGAGACGCCTCAGACCAGAATCACCTCATCATGCAGGCGTTCCACGTCCTGCGGCTGGCACAGCCCCGTGCCGGCCGACAGCAACGCTGCTGAACCAGCAGCCACCCCGTAGCGAAAGGCGTCGCGCAGCTGCAGACCGCGCGCCAGCGCCCAGACCATGGCGCCAACAAAACTGTCGCCCGCACCAATGGACCCGAGCACCGGTACATGCAGGGCCGGCGCAAAGCATTTCCCCTCGGCCGAGATCAACCAGGCACCACCAGACCCCAACGACAGCACCACAATCTGTGCCTTGCCCTGAGTCACCAGTTGCGTGGCAGCGGCCAGCCACTGCGCCTTGGTTTCCAGTGGCTGCCTGAAGAGCTCGCGCAATTCGCGCAGGCTCGGCTTGACCATGTAGACGCCCTCCTCCAGCGCTGCGGCCAATGCTGGCCCGGAACTGTCGAGCACCAGTTTGACGTCTTGAGGCTTGAGCAGGCGGAGCAAACGCACATAAAAATCATCCGGCACACCGGGCGGCAGGCTGCCGCTGGCAACCACATAGCGCGGTTCCATGCCAGGAGTGAACACACGATCCAGACAACGCTGCCACTCAAACTGCGACAACTGCGGCCCGGCCAGCACGAAGCGGAACTGCTGCCCGGTGGAAGTCTCGCGCACTGAAAAACTCTCGCGCGTTTCACCGGCAATCTCCACCGGCAGACCAATTACGCCCTCTTCATCCAGCAGGCGGCACAGCAACTCGCCGGTGAAGCCGCCGGCCGTAAACACGGCAGCGCAATCGCCGCCCAGCCGGTGCACAACGCGCGCAACGTTGACACCGCCGCCGCCCGGATGTTCCTGCTCGTTGCCGCAACGCAGTTTGTGCGTGGGCAGGACGCGCTCCGTGGAGCTTGCGATGTCGAGCGCCGGATTCAGCGTGAGGGTGAGGATGTCGGTCATCGTTAGAGAATATCATCTCGGCCTGCACAAAGGACACCCATGATTGATCTGTACTACTGGCCCACCCCCAACGGCTGGAAAATTGCCATCATGCTGGAGGAATGCGGCTTGCCCTACCGGGCGCTGCCAGTCAACATCGGCAAGGGCGAGCAATTTGCACCGGCCTTTCTTGCGATCAGCCCGAACAACCGGATGCCGGCCATGGTTGACCATCAGCCAGCCGACGATGGCGCGCCGATTTCCGTGTTCGAGAGCGGCGCCATTCTGATCTACCTGGCAGAAAAGTCAGGCAAATTCATGCCGCGCGACGTCCGCGGCCGTTACCAGGTCATGCAGTGGTTGATGTGGCAGATGGGTGGCCTGGGTCCGATGGCTGGACAGAACGGCCACTTCCTGCTCTATGCACCGGAGAAAGTGCCCTACGCGATTGACCGTTATGGCAAGGAGGTCAACCGGCTCTATGGCGTTCTCAATACGCAGTTGGGGAAGACCGGAGCCTTTGTCGCAGGCGACGAATATTCGGTAGCCGACATGGCCATCTTTCCGTGGATACGGACGCACACGGCGCAGCAGGTGGCGTTGGCCGACTTCCCGCAGGTGGAACGTTGGTACAACACACTCATGGAACGACCGGCGGTGCGGCGCGGGATTGAACTGCTCAAGGAACTGCGCGCGTCCAGTCTGAGCGAGCAAGCGCGCAAAGCCTTGTTTGGCCAGACAGCGCAAAGCGTGCGCTCGGGCGACCATCGACCCGGTTAGAAACACAGCACCGATGAAGTCATCGGGCGTGGCGGTATTGCACCAGTGCACCACGGGAAAACCAGCATGAAATACCCATTGCGACAGAAGGGCTTGCCTCTATACTTTGATTGAACAAATGAGGTGACAAGGATGCAGGAGACACAGGAGCGCGGTCCCTATGGCCGACTGCTTTTCGCAACGGCAACATGGCTTGCCTACATCGGCGGTGCCGTGTTTATCGGCCTGGTGATCATGTCGGTTGTTTCTATCGTCGGACGCAAATTGTTCAATGCGCCGGTGCCCGGCGATGTCGAAGTGCTGCAGATGTCTGCCGCCTTTGCTTCAGCCACATTTTTCGCCTATTGCCATCTGATGCATGGCGACGTCAAGGTCGATTTCTTTACCGCCAATATGAGCAGCCAGCGGCGCGTCCTGCTCGACAGCACAGGCTCCCTGCTGATTGGCCTGCTGGGTGCACTGCTGGCCTGGCGCACGGGGGTTGGGGCACTGAGCCTGAAAGAGGCTGGCGAATCGTCTGCCATTCTGGAAGTCCCGGTGTGGATTGCCCAGGCGATGATGGTGCCGAGCTTTGTGATGATGGCGCTGTCAGGTTTCTATATGTCCGCGCAGCCCTGGTTTCGAGGCAAGGCAAGGTGATGAGCGGCACCCAGGTCGGCTTCATCATTTTCGGCGTTTTGCTCACGCTGCTGGTCCTGCGTGTGCCCATCGGCGTCGCCATGTTCATGGCGGGCGGCGGTGGCTATGTGTACCTCACTGGCGGCGACACCACGACCTTGCTGAACTCACTGAAAAATCTGGCTTACGCGCGCCTGTCGAACTATGACCTGGTCGTCATCCCGCTGTTTTTGCTGATGGGTCAGTTTGCCACGCACGGCGGACTGAGCAAGTCCCTCTTCCGGTTTGTCAGTGCCTTCATTGGGCACCGCAAGGGTGGCATCGCGATGGCGGCCATCGGTGCCTGCGCTGGTTTCGGCGCGATTTGCGGCTCCTCCCTGGCAACCGCTGCCACCATGGGCCAGGTGGCCTTACCCGAGTTGCGTCGCTATGGCTATTCGGGCTCGCTGGCCACCGGCGCACTGGCTGCCGGCGGCACATTGGGCATCATGATTCCGCCGTCGGTGCCACTCGTGATCTACGCCATCCTGACGCAGGAGTCGATCGGCAAACTGTTCATGGCGGCCGTGCTGCCCGGGATCATTGCGATGCTCGGCTACATGACCGTCGTGCAGATTGTGGTGACGCTGAACCCTGCCGCCGGACCGGCCGGACCCCGCGTGTCCTGGCCACAACGTCTGCGTTGCCTGTTTGAAGTGCTGCCGGTCCTGCTGGTGTTTGTGGTCGTGATTGTCGGCATCTACGGAGGCTGGGCCAACCCGACAGAAGCGGCATCCATCGGCGCTGCGTCCTGTGGCATCCTTGCGCTGCTGTCGGGCAACATGAGGCTGGAGGAGATTCGCAAGAGTCTGCTTGGCACCGCGATTGCCACGGCCATGATCTTTCTCGTGCTGCTGGGCGCCGATATGATGAACTCGGCGCTCGCCATATCGCAAATGCCGGTGGAACTGGCGGAATGGGTGAAGAACAGCGGCATGTCGCCGCTGCTCGTGATGGGCATGATTCTGCTGATCTACATCCTGCTTGGCTGCGTCATGGATTCACTGGCCATGATCCTCCTGACAATTCCGATTTTTTATCCCATGATCATGGGGCTTGACTTTTTTGGTCTGGCTCAGGTCGACAAGTCAATCTGGTTTGGCATCCTGGCACTGATGGTCGTGGAGATCGGCCTGGTGCATCCACCCGTTGGCATGAACGTTTACGTGATCAATCGCCTGGCAGTGGATGTGCCGCTGATGGAGACTTTCAAGGGCGTGATTCCGTTCCTGATTTCGGACTTCATGCGCATCACGCTGCTGGTATTTTTTCCGGTGATATCGCTCTACCTCGTGCGCACGTTTGGCGCCTGAGCACGGTTTCCCTGTTCCATCAACTACAAAGAGGAGATTCGACATGCAGATTCGCAAGACACTCAGACCCCTGCTGGCAGCCTCGGTGCTGGCCCTTGGCTCAGGTTGCATCTGGGCACAGGACGTCACGCTCAAGGTCCATCATTTTCTGGCACCGAATGCAACCTCGCAAAAACTGTTGCTCGGTCCCTGGTGTGAAAAGATCGGCAAGGAATCGAACAACCGCATCAAGTGCCAGATCTATCCCGCCATGCAACTCGGCGGTACGCCACCACAACTGTTCGATCAGGCCAAGGACGGTGTGGCCGACATCATCTGGACCGTGCCGACCTACCAGGCTGGTCGCTTTGCCAAGTCGGAAGTGTTTGAACTCCCCTTCATGATCAAGACTGCAGAAGGCGGCAGTCGCGCTTTCTGGGAGTATGTGCAGAAGTATTCGCTTGATGAATTCAAAGGCACCAAAATTCTGATGGCCCACGTGCATGACGGCGCCGAACTGCACTTCGCCAACAAGTCAGTAAAGACGCTGGAAGACCTCAAGGGACTGAAGGTTCGGGCACCCACACGCATCGGCACCCGCATGCTGACGGCACTCGGTGCGACACCGATCCAGATGCCGGCGCCTCAGGTGCAGGAAGCGATTTCCAAGGGTGTGGTGGATGGTGCTTCCCTGCCCTGGGAAGTGGTGCCCGGTATCAAGGTGCATGAAGTCACGAAGTTCCACACCGAGACGGGAGCGGGTCAGCGCAAGATGTCCAACACCATCTTCGTGGTTGCGATGAACGAGGCCAAGTACAACAGCCTGCCAGCGGACCTGAAGAAGGTGATTGACGCCAACAGCGGCGCCGAAGCGTCTGCCTGGGCCGGCAAGGTCTGGGACAGCACCATTGCACCCGGACGCAAGTCAGCAACCGATCGCGGCAACGTCGTTAACGTATTGACGGCGGAAGAATACCAGCGCTGGGAGAAGGCCACCGAAGGCGTGGCACAGGACTGGCTGAAAGACGTCGCCGCCAAAGGGGCTGACGGCAAGCAACTGATGGAAGCCGCTAAAGCCCTGTTGAATCAATACGACAAGTAGCCATCGAACGGACAGGCAAGCAAAAGGCCTTCAAGAAGTGATTCTTGAAGGCCTTTGTACTGTTTCGTGGTCGGTGTGAAAGCGCTCGAAAGATGGCCTGCAACCCGCATGAATGCTAGGTTTCACTTTTGAAAAAGTGATTTCGTTCCCCGTTTTGTTCCCCGATTTTGCCTTTGATACCCCGCAAATTCAGGGATCAGCGCTCGCCTTTTCACCGATGCTTGACTATACGCGGTCAGGCAAAAATAATTGCCGTCGCCGTTGCTTTTGGACAATTGGTTATGAAACCTTGTACCCGATGTACGCCAGTGCGAAAAGACACCCCCACAACAAGCCTCTAAGTTGATCCAGCCTTTTCAGAATTGGTAACTGTATCTGTAGCGTTGCTGAAATATCCTCCCGAGCAAAGCAGGCCGCCTTGACGCCCTGACGCAATGTGTATTTCATTTCGCCAAATTCGTCTCGTACCGGGTGCAAGTCATCGCTCTTACTAGATCGCTTTGCACTCAAAGCCGCACCATAGAAATCTCTATCTGCCTGACTTCGTTTCTGAGCCTCTTCCATTTGATGCACAAACAATGTCTCAGCTTCTGCGTCCAATTGTCCCCAGCTCTTTTCCATGGCTCCCCCGTGTCGAGTGAAGTCATGACTTTATCCACTCCCGCTGATCGCGCATAGCGCGAATGGGTTCTTTGATGATCTTGCGCAGATTCCCGGTTGAGCGCCTGTCCATGCATTCCATGATGCTGTTGCATTACTTTCGCCACTTTGCGGCCCGATGGACAGCCCCTAACCTTCCGCCATTTCACAATCGTTCATGCATCTGAAATATTTCCTCCCAACCGAGGAACCCGGCAATAAATTTAAGACTGAGTTCATGGATCAATTTGCATGAGCACCGCCCAGGGTGTGGCGCATTTGGGCCGGGTGGCGTATAAGCAATGTATTGGCGTTGGTGATGCTTTTGAGGCGGGAGGTATGTGAAATGGCTAGCGAAACGGTTTCTTGGGAAATTCGTGAACTTTTGGTTCACGCTATCGAGCTGAAATTTCCAGAACGCCACTACTGCCGAGATAAAGCACTCTTGGAGTTGGCAATTTCGCAAGTAACTGCCTATCCCGAATTTATCGGAAAGTACTTGGACCGGCCATGGAGCAATTTGTCATCGGAAGAGCGCGTTGAACAGGCAAGATTGCTGGCCGCCGAATCCTATTTTTGGCAGGATGTAGGGGAAGTAATCGGAGAAGCGGACGACGCCGTTACCCGAAACCCGGACGATGGCCGCATGATTCAGCGTTGGGACCACCAACCGCCTCACGTTCTTGGAGGAAAGACCGAAGTTGATAACAGTGCATCAATGGACGCACTAAGCCGCTGTGTCACTAGCTATCGCAGGAATACTTGGGCAACGAGTCCGACGCTCGAACTTTGGATGGTTCGGCAGTTGATCTTTGCTGAGACATTTGCCCTCGGGCGCGAAATGGGACTTCCAATTCAGTTCAAAAGCTACAAATTCTGGTGGATTTGGACGAAGTCTCTGGTGAAGTGGGGAATTGGATTGGGAGTGGCGTTCAGCATCGGCGACGCTCACGGGGCGGCCATCGGCGTACTGACATATGTGGCATGGGTCAGCCTTACTAGATACTTGGCGCAGGATCAAATAGATCGACTGACCAAACAGGAAGAGACATTCAACGCCATGCGCGTTGCATACGTCTTATCGCTGCGTACTCCAGCTTGTCCAGTTGAAATCGAAAAAGGTATATCGCAGGCTGAGGCACAGAGAGCCATTTGGCCGGCTGGACTACGCAGTCTGGTTGAAATGGGGGTTTCCAGAAACCGAGCATTCTGGATTTGAAAACGTCTCGGCAGCTCACTGGCCCCGCTGTTGTTCGATGAGGCGCGCAAGGAGCGTGTTCTGTTCTGTTAGAAGTGAGATGGTGCGTTCAGAGTTGTTGGACTCGTTCTTTTTTATAGCATCAAGGTGCAGGTTTATTGCGGTCAATGCGAACGCAGTCTCTCTAAATCCGTCCACCAACTTGTAAACGCCTAGGAGTCTGGGCGGCAGAAACCAGGGTTGTCACTAACAACGCGATATGAGGTTGGGCGTTAATGGAGGATGAGCACCAGCTACATTCCATACCAGCCCGATCAGCAGTACCTTTTGCCCTGCGCTTTACAGGAATGGC
>CAIYMN010000019.1 GCA_903927295.1 uncultured beta proteobacterium
CTTTGCGTCAGGAAGCGCAACGTGCCGAGGCTGCAGCGCAAGCCGCCGCGCAAGCTGCAGCACGACAGGAGGCGGTGCAACGCGAGGCGCAGCGTCAGGAGGCTTTGCGTCAGGAAGCGCAACGTGCCGAGGCTGCAGCGCAAGCCGCCGCGCAAGCTGCAGCACGACAGGAGGCGGCCCGGCAGGAGGCGGTGCAACGCGAGGCACAGCGTCAAGCAGCTATTCGTCAGGAGGCGCAACGTGCCGAGGCTGCCGCTCAGGCCGCGGTTCAAGCAGCGGCACAAGCCGCAGCACAAGCGGTCGCCCAGGCTGCGGCGCGGCAGGAGGCAGCACAACGCGAAGCGCAGCGTCAGGAGGCCATGCGTCAGGAAGCGCAACGTGCCGAGGCAGTGGCGCAAGCCAGATCACGAATGGAAGGTGCACGCCAGACAGATGTTGCGACGATCGGCAAAACCGTCGAGCCGTCGGTGCGGGCGCCGATGGAAAGTTCGAGGCGCCGAGCGTTGATCGGGCGCACGGAACAGGACTTGCGCCTGCGAATGATGGCAGAGGGCTGGCGTCAAAAGATTGAACAAAGTGCACCCATGGATATCTTGCAGGCCGCGAAAACCGGCACATATGAAAATCCCATCGTGACTGTGGCTTTGCGCCGGGACGGGAGCCTGGAGAGTGTTGTGATTGAGCGTTCCAGTGGCGTGCCAGCGATCGATAGCGCAGTTCGGAGAGTTATATTGATGTTGTCGCCATTCGCTCCGTTCTCGTCGGAACTGGCGGCCGAGTACGATGTGGTCGAAATTCGGCGCGTCTGGACCTTTGATACGGCGCTTCGATTGCTCTACGGCGGGCGTTGAGCACCTGGTTTTGGCGACCGAAGCGGCTGTGCTGAGCAGTGTTGTGGCAATATAGGCCAATTTGATTGGGCTTGGAATACGGACTTGGCAACAGTTCATCGGTCCATCGTTTCGTTTCGTTGTTGCGCCAAGGTCTTCTTCGATAAATGTCAAACTTCTATCTCTATTTCTATATCTATCTCGCGTTGTTTGTGATTGTGGTCACCTTGTATCTAGGGCGGCGACGCAGAAGACATGCGACTCATTCGGCACAGTTGCAGCAGGCTATCCAAAGCGGTCTGACGGAGCCGCCGTCGCTCCATCCTGTCGTGGATCTCACTCGTTGCATGGGCTCAGGAGCGTGCGTCAAGGCCTGCCCGGAGCAAGCGCTGGGCGTTGTCGACGGCAAGGCAGTGTTGATAAATGCCGCACACTGCATTGGTCACGGTGCCTGCGCGGCAGCGTGTCCCGTGGAAGCAATCAAACTTGTCTTTGGTACGGAAAAGCGCGGCATAGACATTCCCAATGTGACTCCTGAATTCGAGGCGAATGTGCCTGGCATCTTCATCGCGGGTGAGTTGGGCGGGATGGGCTTGATTCGAAAAGCGGCGGAACAGGGGCGACAGGCCATCGGTGCGCTGCGAAAGAAGACCGGTGGCGCCGCGGATTACGACGTCGTGATCGTAGGTTGCGGACCGGCCGGATTATCGGCGGGATTGTCTGCGATTGAACACAAGCTGAAGTACAAACTGATCGAACAGGAAGACTCTTTGGGAGGTTCGGTCTATCACTATCCTCGGCGTAAAGTCGCGATGACGGCACCGTTCAAACTGGCGCTGATCGGCAGCGTCAAGTTTGGCGATGTACAAAAGGAAAAGCTGCTTGAATTCTGGCAGGATGTGGTGAAGAAGACGGGGCTGGAAATATCATTTCGTGAACGGATGGAAGCCATCGAACGCGTGGGCGAGGGGTTTCTCGTGCGAACGAATCGGAGCAGTTACACGGCGCGCACCGTGCTGCTGGCCCTGGGGCGACGCGGCACGCCAAGAAAACTTGACGTTCCGGGCGAGGAGTCGGCCAAGGTCGTGTATCGACTCGTGGATCCGGTCCAGTACGAGGGCCTGGCCGTACTGGTCGTCGGCGGTGGCGACAGCGCGCTTGAAGCTGCCATCACTTTATCGCAGCAGTCCGGAACGGAGGTCACACTGTCCTACCGCAGCGCGGCTTTTTCCCGCGTCAAGCAAAAAAACCGTTTGCAGTTGGAGCAGCAGGAGCAACTCGGTCAACTGCGCGTCTTGCTGAACTCGCAGGTCCGCCGCGTCGCCGAGGATCATGTTGAGATTGAACATGACGGAGTGCCGCAACGTTTGCGCAACGATGCGGTCATCGTATGCGCTGGCGGTTTGCTTCCAACCCCACTGCTGCAAGAGATTGGAATCAGGTTCGAGACCAAATTCGGGACAGAGTGAGCTCTTTCCTGACAATCATCTTGTAACAATTGCCTGTGTTGTCGGCTTTAGGCACGAGCCACGCTGCGTCATAATCGACCGCCGTTTCATCGTCTTTCGGAGAGTTCTTTGTTGCTGATCGTTCAAGCTGCCGGATGGCCGATCTGGCCCCTTATCTTTTGTTCACTGCTGGCGCTCGCTGTCGTCATTGAGAGACTTTTCAGTCTGCGCTCGAACATCATTGCGCCCGCCAAACTGCTCAGCGATACGCTGCGTGTGTCACGAAGCGGCATTCCAAGACAGGAGCTTGTAGATCAGTTGGCCAGCACCTCTGCATTGGGTGAAGTACTCGCCAGCGGCCTGCGTGCGCTGACTGCCAATCCCCGGTGCAAAGAAGAGGATTTGCGCGCCACCATGGAGGGGTGTGGACGAGAGGTGGCGCACCGAATGGAACGCTACCTGAGTGCGCTGGCCACTATTGCATCAGCCGCTCCGTTGCTTGGATTGCTCGGAACGGTTATCGGGATGATCGAGATTTTCGGCTCGCAGTCGCCCACTGCTGGTGTAGGTGCCGCAAATCCGGCGCAATTGGCACATGGTATTTCCGTAGCCCTCTACAACACTGCGTTCGGACTGATGGTGGCCATTCCCTCACTTATTTTCTGGCGCTATTTCAGGGCCAGGGTCGATTCCTATCTGTTGACGCTTGAACTTTCAGCGGACCAGTTTGCAAGGCACCTCAATGGCTTGCGTCAGCTAGCATGAAGTTCCGGTCGCGCGGGCATGAAGAGCCTGAAATCAATCTGATTCCGTTTATCGATGTGCTGCTCGTCGTCGTCATTTTCCTGATGCTTTCCACGACCTACAGCAAGTATTCTGAACTTCAAATCAAACTCCCGATGGCTGATGCGCAGGCGCAACGCGACTACCCCAAGGAAGTTATCGTGACGGTGAGCAGCGACGGTCGCTATAGCATCAACGGCAACGCGGTGGCTGGTCGCACCGTGGATCAGTTGGCCTCGGCCCTCACTGCCACTGCGAATGTCGGGAAAGAAACGGTCCTGGTTATTCACGCAGATGCCAATGCGGTACACCAATCCGTGGTTACCGTGATGGAAGCGGCCAGCCGCTCGGCCATCAGTCAAATCACGTTTGCGACGCAGTCGACGGGACGGTCGGGCAATCCCTGAAATCGGGATTACCCCTGTGCCACCGGCCTTGTCACGTCGCTGCACCATTCACTCCAGCTGCCCGCGTACAGGGCGCTACGCCCCAAACCGGCAATTTCCATCGCGATGATGTTGGGCACGGCGCTGACACCGCTTCCGCAGTGGTGCACTACCGTTGCTGGATCGCGTTGCCCTAGCAGGGCGTCAAACTCGGCCTTAAGTTGATGCGCTGGTTTGAATCTTCCATCGGGATCAAGATTTTGACCAAACGGACGGTTCAAGGCACCAGGAATATGGCCGGCAACCGGGTCAAGCGGTTCGACTTCGCCTCTGAAGCGCAGCGCACCACGTGCGTCAATCAGGCTTTGCTCCGGTCGGCCCAATTTGGCTGCGACCTGAGTCACTGTGCGTAAGGCTGTTTTCGCCTCTGTCAGAGAGAATTTGACGGCTGCGCCGGTCATCGCCGCACCGCTTTCGACTGCGCCATCGCTTGCCAGCCAGGCCTGCATGCCACCGTCCAGCACGGCTGCATTTTCATGTCCCACCCATTTCAGCATCCACCAAAGCCGACCACAGTAATTGACACCCTGTCGATCGTAAACCACGGCCTGCATCTGATTGTGAAAGCCGATGCTGCCGAGCCAGGCCGCGAAAGCTTCGCGTGA
>CAIYMN010000020.1 GCA_903927295.1 uncultured beta proteobacterium
AGCAACTCCCGCAGGTCCGCCTGCGCCTGCTGGTAGATCGAGATGAACTCCTTGCCACGATGGCTCATTTCCATCACGCTCATGCCGCTGCCATGCCAGTCGAGCATTTCGCCCGCCGCCTGCGTCAGCACCTCCTGCGGCATCGTTGCAGGCCCGGCAGAGAAGTTATAGGGGCGCTTCATCGTCAAGCGCCGCTTCATCGGTCAGCGGGTTGGCGTCGTTCTCGACGATGCGCTGCAAGCCGCTAAGTTTGGAACCTTCGTCCAGGCCGATCAAGGTGACACCCTGGGTGGCACGCCCGAGCTCCCGAATCTCGCTGACCCGTGTGCGCACGAGAACACCCTTGTCAGTGATCAGCATGATTTCGTCGTCGGCGCGTACCAGCGTGGCTGCGACGACCTTGCCGTTGCGCTCGGACTGGGTGATGGCGATCATGCCCTTGGTGCCACGGCCGTGGCGTGTGTACTCGGTGATGCTGGTGCGCTTGCCAAAGCCGTTCTGCGTTGCCGTCAGCACGCTTTGTTGCTCATCCTCAGCCACCAGCATGGCAATCACGCTTTGCCCCTCTTCGAGCGTCATGCCGCGCACGCCACGGGCATTTCGACCGAGCGGGCGGACATCGTTCTCGTCAAAGCGCACGGCTTTGCCGCCGTCGCTAAAGAGCATGACATCGTGCTGCCCATCGGTCAGGGCAGCACCGATCAGATAGTCGCCGTCGTCAAGGTTGACGGCAATGATGCCACCCTTGCGCGGGTTGTTGAATTCATCGAGTGCTGTCTTCTTGACAGTACCCATGGAGGTTGCCATGAACACGTATTGGCTGGCCGGAAAACTGCGCTTGTCGCCCGTCAATGGCAATACCACGTTGACCTTTTCGCCTTCTGCCAGCGGGAACATATTGACGATCGGTCGTCCACGCGAGCCGCGTGAGCCTTGCGGCACTTCCCAGACCTTGAGCCAGTACAGACGTCCGCGGTTGCTGAAACACAGAATGTAATCGTGGGTGTTGGCAATAAAGAGTTGGTCCACCCAATCGTCTTCTTTGGTGGCGGTGGCCTGCTTGCCTCTACCACCGCGCTTTTGTGCCCGGTATTCACTCAGCGGCTGGCTCTTGATATAACCGCTGTGCGAGAGCGTGACGACCATGTCGGTCGGTGTGATCAGGTCCTCTGTGCTGAGGTCAAATGAGCTGTACTCGACCAGACTGCGCCGCGCGCCCAGTTTGGTTTGGCCGAACTCGGACCGGATGGCGCCGAGTTCTTCGCTGATGATGATCGAAACCCGCTCGGGTCGCGACAGAATATCGAGTAGGTCATCAATTTCGGCCATCACTTCTTTGTATTCGGCGACGATCTTGTCCTGCTCCAGCCCGGTCAGGCGTTGCAGCCGCATCTGCAAAATTTCCTGCGCCTGCGTTTCTGACAGCCGATACAAACCGTCCTGGCCCATGCCGTAGGCCCTCTCAAGACCGTCCGGGCGGTAGTCGTCGGCGTTGACGGTGCCGCCGTCAGCGCGGCTGCGCGTGAGCATCTCGCGCACCAGCTTGCTGTCCCAAGGCCTGGCCATCAGTTCAACCTTGGCCACCGGAGGCGTCGGGGCGTTGCGGATGATGGCAATGAAGTCGTCGATATTGGCCAGCGCGACCGCCAGTCCCTCGAGCACATGGCCGCGCTCGCGCGCCTTGCGCAGGTTGAACAGGGTGCGCCGCGTTACGACTTCGCGGCGGTGTTCCAGAAAAACTTCAATCAGATCCTTCAGGTTACACAGCTTGGGCTGACCATTGATCAGCGCCACCATGTTCATGCCAAAGGTGTCTTGCAACTGCGTCTGCTTGTACAGGTTGTTAAGCACAACTTCAGGGACTTCGCC
>CAIYMN010000021.1 GCA_903927295.1 uncultured beta proteobacterium
GGCAAAATGGAGGCGCTGAAGAAATTGGGGGTGCGTTTTTCGCTGGATGACTTTGGCACTGGCTACTCATCGCTTGCCAGCCTCTCGAAACTGCCGCTGAGTGAGTTAAAAATTGACCAATCTTTCGTGGGCATGCTCGGTGTGCAAGCAAACGATGCCATCATCGTGCGAGCTACCATCGCCATGGGCCAGGCGCTGGGCCTCGAAGTGATCGCCGAAGGGGTTGAAACCCAGGCGCAACGCGACATGCTGGTGAACAAGGGTTGCCAGCGGTTTCAAGGTTATCTGTTCGGCAGACCGGTGCCGATTGAGGAGTTTGAGGCGCTGTTGCAGTCGGCTCGGTCAGGATCGTGAATACGCCAGATCGCTCAATTCTCGTGGGTCTCCTGTCGGTGCACCCATGCCAGAAGGCTGCACAGCAGTAGCCCAACCACCACCAAACCAACCGCACTCATGGCCCAATAGCCGGCGGCTCCGCGCAATTCCATCGGCGCCCACGTGCTGTGCGTAACCAGGTAGCCGCCAAACAGGCCGATACCCCACAGCGACACGGCAAAGCACACCAGGGGCAGGAAGGTAATGTGGTGCGAGCGCAGCACGAAGTTGGCGAGCGTCTGCGCCGCATCGCCAATGTGGAACCACCAGACCCAGACCAGCAGTGGCATCGCCGCAGCAATGATGGCGGGGTTGTCGGTATAGACACCCAGAATCGCTTCCCGACCAAAGTACACACTGGCACCGAGCACCATGGCCAAGGCGACGCCGCTTTGCACGCCGTGCCAACCCAGGCGGCGTGCCTGTGCGAAGTCCCTGGCGCCTACACTTTGCGCCACCAGTGTGGCCGTACCGTTGGCAAGTGCCAGCGGCACCATGAACATCAGCGACACCAGATTGGCAGCCAATTGGTGCCCCGCAACGGCCTGTGCACTTTGGCGCGATATCAAAAATGCCATCGAAGTGAAGCCGGTGACTTCGATCAGAATCGACGCCCCCATGGGGCCGCCCAGGCGCAACAAACGCAGGATCGATTGGCGCTTGGGGCGATTGAATCCTCCCTGGTGAAGCCCGAAGCGGGCATAGAAGGGGTCGCGATGCACGACCAGCCAGGCAATGGCAACCTGCGACCACATCACGATGGCGGTGGCCCAACCACAGCCAACAACCCCTTGAGGAGGCACCACCCACGGCTGCCCGGCTCCGGGCAGAGGCAGTGACCAACCGTAGATGAACAGCATGCTCAAAGGTATCTTCAGCAAAAGGCCGCTGACCTGTATCGACATCACGGCCTTGGGTCGTGACACTGCAGAGTTGAATCCACGGTAAACCGTGAACAGCAAGGAGGCTGGAAGCGAGAACGACAGTGCGCCAAGATAGCCTCGAACCTTTTGCGCAACGTCGGGCGTCGGATTGGCCAGGTCAAGAAACGGTCCGGGAAGCAGCAGTACCGCAGCGCCCAGCACCGACATCCCAAGCGCCAGCCATAGGGCCTGATGCACCTGATGTCCGGCCTCATGCAATTTGCCAGCACCGAAGAGCTGACCTGCAATCGGGCTGATGGCCAACACCACGCCCATCAAGCCAACAAAGACCGAGACGTAGGCTGCAGTACCGACCGACAGCGCGGCCAGGTCATTGGCGGCGAAGCGGGCAATCAATATCGTGTCCACCGTGCTGAACCCCAATACGGCCAGTTGGCCAATCAACACGGGCCAGGCCATTGGGAGGATGCGCGCAAGGCTGTCGCGCATCGAAGCCTGCTGACCGGGGCGAGCGCCGTGATTCAACACACCAACCGCTTACTTACTGGCCGGGAACCGGGACCGGCAAAGGCATCCCGCGCGCTGCCATGACCGCGCGCAGGCGGTCCGGATAGTCGCTGATGATGCCGTCCACGCCCCAGCCGATCAGTTTGTCCATCTCAGGCGGATTGTTGATGGTCCAGGGCAGGACCTGCAACCCCAGGGCGTGCGCCCTTTTTACCAGCGCTTCTGTCACGGCACCGCCATTGGGCGACCAGATGGCCCCGCCTGCTGCCTTGACCATGGCCGCAATGTCCGGATAGTCAGCGATCTTGTAGCCGGCGGTCCAGACACCGCTGCTGATGGTGTCGTTGCCGGCATTCTGGAAGCTCAGGTAGGAGGTCGGCATCTCGGGCGCGATGGCCTGCGCGATCTTCAGTGTGCGCCAGTCAAAGCTCTGAATGGTCACGCGGCTGGCCATGCCGGCATCACGCACCACCCTGACCAGGGCCTGCGTCATCACTTCCGGACTGACCGTGTCGCTCGGTTCCGTGGGGTCAATCTTGGTTTCGATGTTGAATCGCACCTTGCTGTCCAGCTGCTTGACACGCGCGAACAGCGATGCCAGCGTCGGCATGCGCGTGCCATCGACGGCCTCCTGTGTGGAGAACTGCGTCGCATACGGGGTGCCCGGCTTGATGCGGCCCAGTTCGTAGGTCTGGAGCTGCGCGTAAGTCAGCGAGCGGATCAGCGGGCCCTTGGCGAGCGGCAGCCACTCACCCTTGGCATCGCGCACGATCAGCGGGTTCAGGTAGCGGTCATGCGAGATGACCAGCACATTGTCGGCGGTCAGGCCCACATCCAGTTCCAGCGTGTCCACGCCAATGCGCATGGCTTTCTCAAAAGCCGGCATTGTGTTCTCGGGTGCCAGGCCGCGCGTGCCGCGGTGGCCTTGCAGGTCGAAGCCAAACACCGGCGCGACCAGGGACAGACTCAGCATCAGGTGGGCGACGTTGCGTTTTTTCATGACCGTATTGTGCCCAATGAATGCTTTCGGGTGCGGTACCTTGCGCATGAAGAAGTTCACTGTACAATGCGTCCATGAGATTAAACGTTTAATTAGTTTGGGCGCGTTGAGTGAAAGCAAAGGACATCACGCTGGAAGACGTATTGGCAAGTTTCCGGGCCTGTGCGCCGGTCTTCAATGCGTTGGGCGACAAATATCGCCAGGACATCGTGATGCTGCTGGCCCAGGATGAACGCCTGAACGTTACGCAGATCGCCGAGCGCATGCCGCTGTCAAGGCCTGCGATTTCGCACCACCTGAAAGTGTTGTTGCACGCAGACCTGATTACTTTGGAACGCGTGTCACGAGAGAACTTTTACAGCTTGACTTTGGACTCGGCGCTGGCCGACCTGCGCAAGCTGGTAGAGCAAGCTGAAGTGTCCTGCACCTGAGCAGGCATCAGCGAAAACCCACAGGCACTTTGGTGCCATTTTTTCAAATCAATCCGTCCATCAGATTAAACCAGTAATATCATGAACATGAACCAAAGCAATAGCAAGACAGCACTCATCACCGGCGCCTCTTCCGGCATCGGCAAGGCACTGGCAGAAAGTTTCGCCAAAGACGACTACAACCTGGTACTGGCTGCCCGTGGCGTCTCCAGGATGCAAGCCCTTGCCGATGACCTGCAACGGCGCTACAAGATCACGGTCACGGTGATTGGCGCCGACCTCGAAACGAACGACGGCGCTGCGCGCTTGCACGCTGATATCAAGGCACGCAACATCACGATCAGTGCGCTCGCCAACAACGCAGGTTACGGCAGCTTCGGCGAGTTCAAAGACTCTGCGTTGGCGCCTGAACTGGCCATGATGCAACTCAACATGAACACCGTGGTGGTGCTCACGAAGCTGTTCCTGCCTGACCTCATCGCCACCCGCGGAAAGGTCATGAACACAGCATCTACAGCTGCGTTTCAGCCCGGCCCCTACATGGCCGTGTACTATGCCACCAAGGCGTTTGTGCTGAGCTTTTCAGAGGCGATTGCCGCCGAACTCGAAGGCACGGGTGTCACAGTGACCGCCCTGTGCCCCGGCCCGACAGCTTCGGGCTTTCAGGACAAGGCCGACATGCACGCGTCGGCCTTAGTCAAAGGCAAAAAGCTACCCACAGCTGACGAAGTTGCCGCTGCCGGTTACCGCGCAATGCAGCGAGGTCAACGCGTCTTTGTGCCCGGCTTGATGAACTGGGTGATGGCCCAAAGCGTGCGCTTTACTCCGCGCAACATCGTGACAGCTCTGGTCAAGCAAATGTCCAAGCCAAGCGCCTCCTGACTTGCGAACTTTGAGAGATAAGCCCATGGACCCCGTCGCCCTCACTGAAGCTCGGCCAACACCCATCGCCCACCCGCAGCGCACGATGCGCTGGCTCCCGCTCGCTCTGCCCATGGTGCTGATCGCTGGTCTGCACTGCGCCGTTTGGGCGCTATTGAGCGGCCCCTTCGCGCTGCACGACCCCTTTGTCATCGGTTTGGGGGTTTACCTGGCTTTGAGCACGCTGACTATTCCTGCCGGGCTACTGTCCCTGCGCACGCACGACCCGCGTTGGGGGGCGGTACTGTCATGGACAGGATTGCTCGCGCTGGGAATGTTCTCCAGTCTTTTTGTGCTTGCCCTGTTGCGCGCTGCTCTCCTCCCGGGGCTCGATTGGCTCGGGCTGCCTTTGTCGGGGTGGGACGCCATGACGGCGTGGGGTGTGGTGACTGTTGCTCTGCTCGCCACAACAACCGGGTTGGCGCTGGCCCGCGTCAGTCCGGCGGTGGTGCAGGTGGACATTCCCATTGCCGACCTGCCAGCGCCACTGCATGGATTTCGCATTGTCCAGATCACCGACATTCATGTCGGTCCTACCATCCGGCGCGGCTACCTGCAGCGCATTGTGGACAAAGTCAATGCCTTGCAGGCCGACCTCATCGCCATAACAGGAGACGTGGTGGATGGCGACGTACCCAGTTTGCGTGCCCATGTTGCGCCATTGCAGGGACTGAAAGCTCGCGAAGGTGTGGCGCTGGTCCTGGGAAACCATGAGCTCTACAGTGGCGCGCCAGCCTGGGTGCAGGAGTTTCGTCGCCTCGGATTGCAGGTGCTGCTCAATGAACATTTCATCGTGCGTCGCGACACTGCAACGCTAGCCGTTGCTGGAGTCACGGACCACAGCACCGGACGCTTTTTTGCCAACATGGCCTGCGACCCCCATACGGCGATTCGCGGTGCGGGCGAAGACGCCGATGTGCGCCTGCTGCTCGCCCACCAGCCGGTCACAGCCCCGGCCGGAGCGGAGGCCGGCTACCACCTGGCCCTGCACGGACACACGCACGGCGGGCAATGGTGGCCCTGGAACCACTTTGTCCGGATGCAACAACCGGTAGTGAAAGGTCTGCACCGCTTCGGTCGCATGTGGAGCTACACCTCGGTCGGCACCGGGTACTGGGGTCCGCCAAAGCGCCATTTCCGCAGCGAAATTACGCTGCTCACCTTGCGCCCGCAGACCACGCAGGGGTAAGGCAAGCATGGAGCGCCATGTTGTGGCTGGTAGCATCAAGCCCTGGAGACAAATTGAAAGAAACACCGTGATGATGCTGCCTTTGTCGCGCCTGGCCGCTGCAACTTTGCTTGGACTCGGCTGCTACGCCAATGCGCAGACGCGGGAACCGGTTGAGACCCTTTGCCGAAGCGCCGAGACCTGCCTGGCCGAGAGCGGCAAATTGCTCGGCCGGCCGGCGGGTGGCGGCACCAGCGAACTGGCGCGAACGCAGGACATGTTCTATTGGTTCGGGCGTATCAACATGGCATCGACCGTGGCGAACGTCGAGCGCGGCATCATCGCGCCCGAACTCGCAGGGCCGATCGCCCGTGGTGTAGCGCATTCCATCAACCAGGGCGCAATGCCTGGTGGCAAACGACCCAATGACGTACTGCAGACCGAGAAAATCATCACCGACTTCGCCGGGCCGGATGCGACACTGATCCACACGGGGCGCAGTCGGCAGGATATGCACCCCACGCTGACGATGGGCCAGTTACGCGTTGAACTGCTCGACTTCACGGACCGGCTGGCTGAACTGCGCGCACAGTTGCTCGAAATGGCTGGCCAGAATGTCGAGACCTTCGTTCCTGCCTACACCAATGGCGTGCAGGCGATGCCCACCAGCTACGGGCAGTACCTGCTCGCGTTCGCCGACTCCTTTGCGCGTGATGCCGAGCGCATCCGGCAGGCCTGGGCGCGCGTCGACCGCAGCCCCCTCGGCAGCGCGGTGCTGGCCAACTCGAGTTGGCCGCTGGACCGTGCCCGCCTGGCCGACCTGCTCGGCTTCGAGGCACTGGCCATCAACGGCTATGACGGGACGCAGATCAGCCCCAACGACATTGGCGTCGAGGTGGCGCAGATCGCCGGGTCGACGGCACTGCGCGTTGGCTCGCTCATGCAGGACATCCACGTCCAGTACCACCAGACTCGCCCATGGCTGCTGCTGGTACCTGGCAAGACCTATACCAGCAGCGCGATGCCGCAGAAGGCCAATCCAGGAGTCATACAGGACACGCGCTCCCTGGCAAGCGATGTCGTTGCGTCTGCCCAGAACGTGGTTCTTAGAGCCCACAACGTGACGCCCGGCATGATCGATTACAAGTACAGCTGGACCGACGCACGGGCGCGCACCTTCGTGCTTGGCTCGCAAATGCTGCGTGATGCAAGCGACGTGATGGCGTCGTTGCGCGTCGACTCGAAACGCTCGCTTGAAGAACTTGAATCGGACTGGACGACATCGATGGAACTGGCCGAAACGCTGCAGCGGGAAAACCGGATCCCGTTCCGCGTCGGTCACCACTTTGCCTCCGAGGTAGTGTTGTACGCTCGTGAGCACGGATTGCGGCCAAAGGACTTTCCGTACGCGCAGGCGGTGCGCATCTATGCGGAAGCCGGAAAGATGTACCAACTGGCTGATTCCCGCTTGCCCCTGGATGAAGCCACGTTCCGGCGCACGCTGTCGCCAGAGGCGATGGTGCGCACGCGCCTTGGCATTGGTGGACCTCAGCCTGCTGAAGTGCGGCGCATGCTGAGCCAGGCACAGAAGACCCTGTCGGCAGACCGGCAATGGGTGAGCGAGCGACGCCAGCATCTGGCCACAGCCGAAGCCAGGCTCAACGTGGCGTTCGGCGAACTGCTCAAGCGCTGAAACCGGAGAGTTGACGATGCCAACGGCAGTGAATTTCGCCAGCGAATATCTCGCCCAACTGAACGTTTTTTCCGAGCAGTGTTCCTTGCCGCGTATCCGTGCCTTGCATCTGCCACCAGTGCAGCCGGTCCAGGGTCACGCCGGGGAATTCTGCGCCGTGGAACTGACGGATGGTTCGCTCGGTCTGTCCTACGTTCGTCTGGGTGACACACTGGCGCAACTGCGTCAGGGGGCTGAGACCTTGCTGCCTGCAGGCGCCGATGCGCTTGAAGTTGCCCGGCGCTTCATCGATGAAACAGGTCCCGCCAGGGTTATCGGTTTTGCGACCGCCAACGCCATCTCGCGCTGCCTGTTTGACCGTGCCGGATTTCGCCCCGGCGACAGCAGCGATTCGACCGGACAGATGAATCCACAAGCGGGCGAGTCCATCGGCATGATCGGTCTCTTCAAACCCCTGTTGGGGCGCGTCCTGAAGAGCGGAGCCCGACTGACGGTGGTCGAGTTGAGGGCAGATCTTGTGGGCGAGCATGATGGCTACCGCGTAACGCTGGATGCCAGCGAACTCGCCGCCTGCAGCAAAGTGATTTCGACCAGCACCTTGCTCCTCAACGACACACTGGATTCCATGCTGGCGCAGTGCCGCCATGCCAGCTGGTTTGCCATGGTCGGTCCCAGTGCCGGTTGTCTCCCCGATGCGCTCTTCGCCCGTGGTGTTACGCTCTTGGGTGGAAGCTGGATCAGGGATCGTCAGGGCTTTGTTGCGGCGCTGACCAGTGGTGCACCTCATAGTGAATTCACCAGCAAGTTTGCTCTCACGCCAGAGGGCTATCCGGGCTGGCGTGAACTGATCCAGCGAGCGGGGAAATCAAACGTTGCAGCGGCAAAAGGACATTAACGTGCATTGGAACGAACACCAGGAGCCACTTGGCACTGCGTTGACCCTGATTCACTCCAGACAGAGTACGACGTCGAGGTTCCTTGGCGAGCCTGGGCCGGATCGCGCACAAGTCGAAACCATTCTCGATGCGGCGGGTGCCGCGCCCGATCATCGGCGCTTGACGCCCTGGCGTCTGGTCATTGTCCCATTGCAAAAACGACCTCTGCTGGCTGATGCCTTCGCCGATGCACTGAGCGAGCGTGACCCTCTGGCAACCGAGGCGCAACGGCAGGAAGCCAGTGAAAAGGCTTATAGATCGCCACTGTTGGTGGCAGCTATTGCTCGCATGGACGCCGCGTCACATGATGTGCCTGCGCCGGAGCGCCTGATTTCGGCAGGATGCGCCCTGCAGAATATGTTGCTGACTGCCCATGCCATGGGTTTTGGCGCTGGACTCCTGACGGGGAAGTCGCTTTATTCGCAGCGGCTCAAACAGTTTTTCCAGCTGTCCGACTCGGAGCAATTGCTGTGCTTTATGGCGGTGGGCACGGTCCTGCGGGCAAAGCCTGTAACAACGCGGCCTACCATGAACGATTACACAACGACGCTTTGACGGCGTCGCTGAGTCTGTACCGATGTATCAGCCCTTGACCGCGCCGGCGGTCAGCCCGGTAATGATTTGCCGCGCAGCGAGGAACGTAAATATCAGCGGCGGTATCGCAATCAGGCTGCCCAGCGCCATGATCTTGCCCCAGTCCACACCAATGTCGGTGATGTAGAGCGA
>CAIYMN010000022.1 GCA_903927295.1 uncultured beta proteobacterium
AACAAATGTCGGATGTTCCCATTCTCAATCCGGCGCTTGTGGTCGAAGCGGTCGACTTCCAGCGCTGGCAGGCTCATTGGTTGGGCATTGTCATCACTCCCTGGTGCATGAGCATCCTGCTGCTGCCCGGCAGCCAGGAGAACTGGGTTTCCGCCGGCCAAAACAAACGCCGATTCGTCAAATTTCCGGCGGGGGACTTCCCCTTCCTTGGCGGCGCCGAGGCGGAACTGGGTGAATACCAGAGCTGTTCGCTTTTTTCGCCGATGGACAAGTTCTCGACCCAGCTTGAGGCGACACAGACGGCGCGTGCCTCGTTGATCGGTTTGTTGAGCGCACCGGCCACCAAGCGGACACCCGGGGAGGAAAAGCCGATTGAGAAGCCGTCGCTGTCGCGTCGGCGCTTCTTTGCCTTGCGCTAAGCTTGGCATCTGTGGCAGCTGATAAGAAGGGGAGCTTGAGCATGTCGACGATTTCGGACTTCAATAATGCGGCCCAAGCCGGCATGGATCGCGAGCATGAGGTTCAACTGAGCCTGCTGCGCACTCTGTGCGAGGCGGTACGCGAACAGCGCAACACCGTTGAGGTGGCCCAGCTTCTCGAGCAGTTCAGCGCCTATTGCGAAGCCCATTTCGTTTCCGAAGAGTTGATCATGCGGCAAAACAGCTTTGATGAGTACGAGGATCACGCCGATGATCACTGCCACATGATGGACCTGCTGAGAGTGATCGCCATCGACAACGCAATCGGAAAATCGTCCGAGATGAACGCAGTCACGGACGAAGCGCTGGCCTTCATCGAAAATCACATCGGCACACGTGACAAGCGTTTTGCCGATTTTCTGCGCACCACTCCCTAGTCCAAATGCATGAAATGTCGCTGGCCGAAGGCGTATTGCAGCTGATCGAGGATGCGGCGCGGCAGCAGAACTTTGCCAGGGTCAAGACAGTATGGCTGGAGATCGGCCAGCTCTCGGGCGTCGAGGTCGAAGCCATGAAGTTCTGCTTCGATGCGGTAACCCGCGACAGCATTGCGCAAGGCTCGCAGTTGGAGATCATTGCCCTGCCAGGAACCGGCTGGTGCATGGCCTGCGCAAAATCGGTGCCTATGGCCGAAGTCTTTGGTGAATGCCCACACTGCGGCGGCTTTCAGATGCAGGTAACTGGCGGAACCGAAATGCGATTGAAGGAACTTGAAGTAGAGTAAGGACGATGCAAGAGGAGTCGCCTTCCCGTCATTGCGAGGAGCGTAGCGACGCGGCAATCCATCGAATGCCTGGATCGCCGCGCTACGCTCGCGATGACGGAAATCTGACTGAGCCGAAGCAAATACGAACGGGAGAATGGTAATGTGCACAACTTGCGGCTGCGGTGCCAGCGATGTGAAGATTGAGGGCAAGACCGCCCATCACGCTCATGAACACAGTCATGACCATGTGCATGCAGATGGCAGCCGGCACAGCCACGGCCATGAACATGGCGACGAATCGCATGAACATCCGCACGCGCACGAGCATCCGCACGGACAGCCGGCACACTCCCACGCACCGGGGATGGATGGCCGGCGCATGGTTCAGATCGAACAGGACATATTGGCGAAGAACAATGCCTATGCGCAGGCGAATAGACAGCAACTCTCCGAGAAAGGCATTTTCGCGCTCAATCTGGTCTCCAGCCCGGGTTCGGGCAAGACCACGCTGCTGTGCAAGACCATCACTCTGCTGGAAGGCCAGGCGCTGGCCGTGATCGAGGGCGATCAACAGACCACGCACGATGCCGAGCGAATTCGAGCCACCGGCGCACCTGCCATCCAGATCAACACCGGCAAGGGCTGTCATCTGGACGCGCACATGGTCGGCCACGCGATGGAGCAATTGACTCTCCAGGCCGATAGCCTCTTGATGATCGAGAACGTCGGCAACCTCGTTTGCCCAGCGGCCTTTGACCTGGGTGAAGCGCACAAGGTGGTGATCCTGTCGGTGACCGAGGGCGAGGACAAGCCCATCAAATATCCGGACATGTTTCGCGCCGCCAGCGTGATGTTGCTCAACAAGATTGACCTGCTGCCACA
>CAIYMN010000023.1 GCA_903927295.1 uncultured beta proteobacterium
ACGAAGCGTTTGTCGCCAAAGCACCGCCGGCCGTGATCGCTCAGGAGCGCAAGCGCGTTGCTGATTTTGAAGCGACGCTCGCCAAACTCAGCGATCAACTCTCGCGCCTGGGTTGAAGCGCGGCGCTAGCGCCGGCGCAAGACATGATAGAACTCCAGACCAATGGTTTGCTGCTCCAGCAAGTCATTGCCGGTCTGCTTGGCAAACGCCTGAAAGTCACGCACGGAGCCGGGGTCGGTGGCCATGACACGCAGCGTCTCTCCACTTTGCATATCGGAGAGCGCCTTTTTGGCTTTCAGGATGGGCAGCGGGCAGTTCAGGCCACGGGCGTCGAGTTCTCGGTCGATTTGCATCAAATTTCCTTGGAATAGGCTGAATTCTAAAGACCCCGGATCAGCTCCGTTTTGGAAAGTCGACACATTGCGGCTCATGGCCACGCGAGCGCAGCCATTGCGCCAGGGCCTGGCCAGTGCCGGCACGCCAGCATTTCACATCCTCCAGCGCAAACAGCCGGTAATCGACCAACTCTGGTGAAAGCTTCACTTCGCCATGGCAAACAGCGTGGTAGGCAATGATGATCTGATTCATGCGTTGAAAATCATAAACACCAATCAGATTCAGCTCACTGGTGGTCAGGGCTGTTTCTTCCTCGATCTCGCGCGCCATCCCCGCCTGCGGCGTCTCCCCGGCTTCCATGAAACCGGTGATCAGTGCAAACATCTTGCCGGGCCAGGCGGCATTTTGCGCCAGCAAGACTTGGCCTTGGTACTCAATGATGGCGGCCAACACTGGCGTCGGATTGTTCCAGTGCGTGTAGCCACACGCAACACAGCGCAAGCGCTCCTTCTCTCCGCCGTCTTCGGTCTGCGTGAGCAGTTCAAGCGCAGTGGCGCATTGCGGACAGAAGCGAAAAGAGTGACTCATGCGGGAAAGACTCCCGTGGACAGATAGCGATCGCCACGGTCGCACACGACAAACACAATGGTCGCATTGCTTTCACGCTGTGCGATCTGCTGTGCTACCCAGCAGGCACCGGCCGCTGATATGCCGGCAAAGATGCCTTCCTCGCGCGCCAGGCGCCGGCACATGTCTTCTGCCGTTTCCTGGCTCACATACATCAGCTCGTCCACGTGACTTGGGTCGTAGATTTTGGGCAGGTATTCCTGCGGCCACTTGCGAATGCCTGGAATGCGGGAACCCTCCATCGGCTGCACCCCGATGACCCGCACGGACGGACTCTTTTGCTTGAGGAATTGCGACACGCCAGTGATGGTTCCGGTCGTACCCATGGCGCTGACAAAGTGCGTGACGTGCCCTTTGGTGTCGGCCCAGATCTCGGGGCCGGTGGTCTCGAAGTGGATGCGCGGATTATCTGCATTGGCGAACTGGTCCAGCACAAAGCCCTTGCCGTCACGGCGCATCTGCTCAGCCAGATCGCGCGCGTATTCGATGCCGCCGCTCTTGGGCGTGAGGATCAATTCGGCACCAAAAGCCTTCATGGTCTGGGCGCGCTCAATTGACAGGTCTTCGGGCATGATCAGAATCATGCGGTAACCCTTGATGGCAGCGGCCATGGCCAGCGCGATGCCGGTGTTGCCCGAAGTCGCTTCAATCAGGGTGTCCCCAGGTTTGATGTCACCGCGCTCCTGAGCGCGATGGATCATGGACAAAGCGGGCCTGTCTTTCACTGAACCAGCCGGGTTGTTGCCTTCGAGCTTGCCCAGGATCACGTTGCCACGTTTGGCGTTTTCTTCGGAGCCAATGCGCTGCAATCTGACGAGGGGGGTTTTTCCGATGGAATCTTCAATCGTTGGATATTTCATAACCCACACTGTGCCATAATTCGCGCCTTACCCCGCTGCCCGGGTGGCGAAATTGGTAGACGCGCCAGACTCAAAATCTGGTTTCGAAAGAAGTGCCGGTTCGAGTCCGGCTCCGGGCACCACTGCCAAGGCCGATAAGGTTC
>CAIYMN010000024.1 GCA_903927295.1 uncultured beta proteobacterium
GCGATCAGGACAACAGCAACTGGCTGCAGATTGAAGGCTCCAATTTGTTGAGCAACACGCGTGAGCTCAGTCTCGTCAAGAAGGACCCGGGCAACTGGAAGCTCAGCGCTTCCTACGGCGAACTGGTCCGTTACGACCCGAGCACGCCCAACAGCGGCCTGACAGGTGCGGGCTCGACCACACCGAAGGTCGTCGCCCTGAGCGCCGGCAGCGGTACTGACCTGGAACTCAGAACGAAGCGCAGCGGCTTGGGTTTTGGCTTTGCCAAGGTCATCAATCCATCCCTGCAGTTCGAGCTCGATTTGAAGAGCGAAAACAAGGAAGGCTCGCGCCTTTTCGGCATCGGCATCAACTGCCCGTCGGTGATCGCACCGGGATGTCTGGGCACCACCGCAAGCAACACGGGCTGGGCCGCGCTGATGCTGCCTGAGCCCATCAGTGCCAACCACAGCCAGATCGAAGCCCGGCTCAACTTCGCGGCAGAAACACTGCGCTTCAACCTGGGCTACTACGGCTCGTTTTACCGCAACAACAACACGACCCTGAGCGCCACCATTCCGTCCAGCCTGTACAACCCTGTGGGCACACTGCTGCCGCTCAGCGCCGGCCTGCAATCGATCCTGGGGCAACCGCTGGCGCTGGCTCCCGACAATCAGGCACACCAGTTCGACTTGAGTGGCAGCTACGACCTCGGCAGCGCTACCCGCGCCACCTTCAAGCTCGCGCGAAGCCTGGCAACACAGAACGTCGACTTTGCCGCTGCCGGGCTGCCCGGCGCGCCCGCTGGCGTCAGCAATCTGGACGCCCAGGTTCGGAGCACGCTGGGCAAGCTCAGTCTGACTTCGCGTCCGGTGCGCCAGCTCTCCTTGCTGGCTGATCTGCGCTACGAGAAGAAGGACGACCAGACACCGCTGGCCTCCTACAACCTTGAAGGTGCGGTACCCGCGCTGCCGGCCCTGCCCTTCACCTACACCAACCGCAATCTGTCGAGCCAGAAGGGCAACGCGAAGCTACAGGCCAGTTGGCAATTCACCAGTGATTACCGCGCCACACTGGGCGCGGATCGCGAAACCATAGACCGTGGTGTCTTCACCGCCAGCAGCGCCATATCCGGCATCAGCGCCTTGCGCCAGAACACCAGTGAAAACACGGTCCGCGCGGAGCTTCGTGGTCGTCTGGCCGAGACCCTGACCGGCAGCGTCGCTGTCTCACGCGCCAACCGTGATGGTTCAAGCTGGCTCAAAGACAACAGCGGCCTGGGCGTCACCGAGGTGATCAACCCGGCCGATCCGGTCAATGGCTTCCTTCCCACCGCCGTTTTCATGCCGACACTGGCAGATCGCCAGCGCAACAAGGTCAAGCTGTTTGCCGACTGGCAAGCCAGCGAGAGCCTCTCCCTGCAGGTCAGCGCCGAGAACGGCAGCGACCGCTACACCACGCCCAGCAGCTATGGCCTGCGTGACACCGGATTGCATCAGTTCAGTCTGGACTGGACTTACGCCCTGTCGGACAACTGGGGCCTGAGCGGTGCGCTCTCCAGCAGCCAGCAGAGCCTGAACCAGGCGCGCGCCGCCGGTTCCCTGATGGCTTTTGACAACAGCAACGTCGGGGCCAGCGTTGGCTTCAACGGCAAGGTCAACGCCAAGTTCAACATGGGCGGTGCCCTCTCCTTTACCGGCGACAAGAGCGTCTATGCCCAGACGCTGGACAGTCTGGCCGGCAGCGACTCGGTCGCCCTGCTGGCAGCCACCGGCGGCTTGCCCGACATCGTCTACAGCCAGACCGCGCTCAAGCTGTTCGGCAAGTACGCCCTCGAAAAAGGCTCCTCGGTGCGCGTGGACTTTGTGCACCAGCGCAACAACGTGAATGACTGGACCTGGAGCCTGAACGGTGTTCCCTACGTCTATTCGGACGGCACCACGGTACTGCAAAAGGCCAACCAGAGCGTCAATGTCATTGGCGTGACCTACACCTACCAGTTGCCTTAGCCACCGGCTAGGGGCAGAACGTTTTCTGAAACTGCTCGGCCACCGCACCAGGTGGTCGTTCTCTCGTATTCCTGTGGTTACTATACAAAACAATAAATGTGTAGTAACGTCCGCCGATCATGCAAAACCTCTCGACTGAACTTTCACTGAGCGCGCAGGCATCCTATTCCGAGATGTTCGACGCCGCGTTGGCTAATGACATGGCGCCGTTTGCCCTGCTGACCGGCGCCTTTCACAAGCGGAGCATTCGGGGCCATGACTACATCTATTTTGGCTACCGCGACATTGACGGCACTGGCCGCATGGCTTACGTTGGACCGAACAGCCAGCGGGTTCAATCACTGGTCGCCAACTACAAGGCGGCGCTAGGCGGGCGCCAGGACCTGCTGAAGAAGCGCGCGGCGGCGTCCAAAGCCTTGGGATGCTCCGAGATGCTGGACAAGCACTTTCGGATCGTTCAAAAGCTTTCCGCCTACGGATTTTTCAAGGCGGGCGGTGTTCTTATAGGCACGCACGCCTTCACCGCATTTGGAAACATGCTCGGGGTGCGTTGGCGGTCGGGCGACAAGACGCTCGATGTTGACTTTGCACATGCAGGCAAAAACATTTCGATTGCCTTGCCCGCCAACATCAGCATGTCAGTGCACGATGCCATCACCTCGCTCGAGATGGGATTACTGCCGGTGCGCGAATTCTCTGGTGCCACGCGCGCCCAGTACCGCAACCCCGACGACCCTGAACTTCGCATTGACTTCCTGACAAGCAACGCAGGGCGCGAATCGGCTGACGGCGTCGTTCGGATGGAAGGTCTGGGCCTGGTACTCGAACCACTGAAATTCATGGAATTTTCATTGGAAGGGACGACCCAGGGGGTTGCCTTTTCCGGCTCTGGTGCCTGCGTAGTGAATCTTCCCGACCCGGCGCGCTACGCCGTGCACAAACTGATTGTGTTCGGTGAAAGACCCATAGCCCAACGCGCCAAGTCCAACAAGGATCTCGTGCAGGCCGCCGCCCTGATCGAGTGGCACCTCGCAAACGGATCTTCTGAAAGCGTGGCCGCTGCGTGGCAGGACGCGGTTGGCCGCGGCCCTGGATGGACACAACGGGCTGAACAAGGTCGAGCGGAGTTGCTTGCGCGCTACCCACACCTGATGACCGCCTTCGGTTCCGCTTCTGGCTAGACCTACGTCTACCCGCTAGCTCAAACCTGATTTATGTCCTCGCGAATCACTTCGCGCAACGCGTCTTTGACCGTATCGGCAATCACTCTCGCTGACATTTTCGCGGTCCGCTCTTCAAGTCTTGACCTAGGTTATGTTTCTTAATTCTTAAGATTTGTGGTAGCGCTACCGTGCTACAGCCGCCTTGGCTGCACATCAGTCTGAAATTCCTCAAAGTTTGTGCATCACGGTTGATTTAGAACAAACCTGACAGTCCTTGCAAAGCCGAGAATTCGCCGGTGTAAACCTCTTGTAAAGTGTTTTTCCGTGTGTTTTCTTAAGACTTAAGGAGTCTGATGTGAGATTATCTGACGAAAGTATGAATCGACCGCCCTCTCATTGGGCCAAGCTCGCTGCGGCGGGTTTGCTGGTGGCTGCTGCCCTTGCCGGTTGCGGTGGTGGCAGTGATGGTGCAGCGGGCCCTGCGGGTCCTGCGGGCCCCGCGGGCGCAGCCGGTGCAACCGGTCCGGCCGGGGCCGACAAGACCACCGGCACGGTGGACGCTGCTCAGTTCGGCTTTGCTGATCTGACAAACAAGGCCCTGGCGGGCAAGATCCTGAGCGTTGATACCTCGGCCAATCAGCCGGTCGTCAACTTCCAGGTCGTCATGCGCGACACCAACGAAGGCGTGCGCGGTCTGCGGACTTTTGCCTTGCACATTGCACAGCAACAACCGGCTGTGAATGGCAGCGCCTCTTACTGGCTCAACTACCTGGCCGATGGCCTGCCACTGTCTGCTGACCCGACCGCTACAGCGCTCAAGGTCAACCCCAGTGCCGACGGCGTCTCCACTTTCAATGCCGACGGCACGCTCAAAGCCCAAGGTTACGCGGTTACCGACAATGGCGACGGCACTTACGCTGTCAAGTTTGGCGCCAACATCAAGGCCAACACCAAAGTCGTCTACGACGCCAAACTGATTCACCGCGTGGTGGTCGGCGTGCGCAGCGTGGCAGTTCCTGGCGTGGTGGGCAAGACGGCTGGCGCTTACGCCGGTCCGCTCAATCCGCTCACAGGTGCGGTGATGGCCCAATTCACCAACACCAACGGCACCAACCTCGTCTATGACTTCACGCCAGCGGCAACAGGTCCTGGCGCAGTCCTCAAGGACAGCGCTGGCAATGCGACCTTTGCCCGCGACAATGTCACTGTCGCCGCTTGCAACCAGTGCCACATGAAGATTGAGTATGGCTTCCCGCGCGGCAACAACACCAGCGGTCACTTTGGTTCGCGTACCGACACCAAGACCTGCGTGATGTGCCACACACCGCAGAACACGGCTGGTGGTGGCGACTTCACCAAGTTCATCCACAAACTGCACATGGGTGAAGAACTCAAGAAGAGTGAATTGCGCTTCTGGAGCACAACCGAGGTCTACAACGACGTCAAGTACCCACAGGACATCCGCAACTGCGTACAGTGCCACAAGGGCTCGGTCGTCAACAGCCAGTTGACACCCACGCTCAAGGCTTGCGGTTCCTGCCACAACGCAGTGGACTTCAGTCTGGGTAATGTTGCTGGCGGCCACGTCGGCGGTGCCAAGGCTGACGACAAGACCTGCGCCCTGTGCCACGATGCAGCGGACATTGGCTTGAATCACGTCGCGGTCATTGCGCCCGATGCCAACAGTATTTTCGCCAACCCGACTACGGGAAACAACAACACCAACGCGTCCTATCTGGCCGCAGCTGGCGTCGTTCCTGCTGGTGCAGCGAAGATTACCTACGCTGTTTCCGGCGTCACGCGCAATGCAACCACAGGCAACCCATCGATTACCTTCAAGTTGATGAAAGACGGCGCTGACGTGGTCTTCAACACCTACTCCGCAACCGGCAAGACCGAGCTGATGGATGGTTTCGTGGGTTCACCCAGCGTGTACTTCGCGTTCTCCGTTGCGCAGGATGGCATCGCAGCACCGGCAGATTACAACGCCAGCGCCAGCACCTACATCAAGAACGTCTGGCGCGGTGATGGCAAGGACGCAGTCGGCGCTACCCTGGGCGCGGCCTCAGTTGGAACGTTGACCGGACCAGTCGGTGGCTACTACACCATCACGCTGACCGGTGTGAACGTTCCTGCAACGGCCAAGATGCTGACCGGTGGCGTGGGTTACACCTACGGCCTGGGCACCACCATGCCGCTGACGCAGATCAACGTTGCCAAGTATCCCTACACGCCAAACGCCGCAACGGTGAACAAGGGTGTCGGTGGCGTGGGCGGCATCAGCGTCCCGGCACCGAACGTCTGGAAAGTTGCCACCGGTTTCACCGGTCGGCGTCTCATCACAGACACGGCCAAGTGCAATGCCTGCCACGGCGCGCTCGGTGTCAAGCCCACGTTCCACGCAGGTCAACGCAACGATGCACAGACCTGCACCTTCTGCCACAACGTGAACCGGACCAACAGTGGCTGGCCAGTCAACATCAACTACGATGTGCACGCCCTCCACAATGGCGCGAGCGGCCAGCGCGTGAACAAGTTCAGTTGGGAAGCTACAGCTGGTGCCAAGTATTGGGAAGTCGGTTATCCCGGCCTCTTGAAGAACTGCGAAGGCTGCCACATTGCCGGCATGTATGACTTCAGCGCCACAGCCTACGTCGGCACCGCCACAGTCCCGAGCGTGATACCGAGTCTGCTGATGACGACAGCTGCCAACGGCGCCATCAGCGCGACCGGCTTCCCGATCATCACAGGTCTGGAAACCGTAACCAGCACGAGCTCGGTGATCTCGCCCTACGTTGTTGCCGGCACCAACTACGGCGCCGCCTTCAGCTTCAATGCCAATACCGGCGTGACGGTACCTGCGGCAGACACCACCCTGGTGCTCTCGCCCATCAGCGCCGCCTGCTCAGGCTGCCACGACACCGCGATTGCCAAGGCACACATGGAAGGCAACGGTGGCACGGTCTTCGGTCCGCGTACCAGCGCCAAGGCGAATACCGAACAGTGTCTGGTCTGCCACGGCCCGGCCAACAATGCAGTATTCAACGAGACACCACCCGCCATCAAGACGGTACACCGCTGGTGGTAAGCTGAATTGAGGGGAGCGGGTCGCTAAGCTGCTCTCTTCCGTTCAGGGTTTCAATTAAGATGAAAGACCCGGTTGCAAATTGCAACCGGGTCTTTTTTTTGGCAGCATTGCTGCCTGTTTTATTCGCCAAGGAACGTTCCATGCCTCTCCCACTCTTTCAATGCGCCGTGCTGGCCACTGCCATGCTGCTGTCAAGCGCTTCCTGCCTTGCATCCGATCAAAAAGCCGAAGGCTCGGCAATGCCTGCTGCAGTTGCCAGCGCGACCAAACCATTGCAAGAACAGGCCAAAAACAAAATGCCCGCGACGCCAGCCAACACCAAGGCAGCGCAAGTGGCCGCCGCCAAACTGGTGGACATCAACAGCGCCAGCAAGGCCGACTTGATGAAACTGCCTGGCGTGAGCGAAGCTGAAGCCGCCAAAATTGTGGCGGGTCGTCCCTACCTCACGAAGACCCGTCTGGTCACCAAGAACGTTGTTTCCATGGAGATTTATCAGGGCATCAGCAAGCTCGTCATTGCCAAACAAAAGGAAATACCGGCGCCCAAAGGCCCAGCCAAGTAGCGCCCTGTGGAGCCTTGGAGCGCCGCCGCAATTTACATTCCTAAGCCAATCAAGTTTGATCTAGGACAAACTTGACCCAAGTCAGCACACTCAGAATCGCGCTGTGTGAAGCGTGGGTAAAGTTTTTTGTGTGTGTAACTTGAGGCATAAGGAGTTTGATGTGAAGATTTTTGATCAAAGTAGGAATCGGCCTGGCCCGCAATGGGCAAGGCTGGCTGCGGCAGGCCTGTTGGCAGCTGCAGCCCTGGTGGGTTGCGGCGGCGGCAGCGATGGCGCACCCGGTGCAACCGGCGCCGCTGGCGCCGCTGGCGCTGCAGGCGCCGCTGGCACCCCTGGCAAAGACGCAACCGCCGTTGCCAAGCTTGCGAACATGACGCCAGACCAATGGGTCAACATGAACTGGAGCGCTACCATCAGCAGCGCCGCGATCGGCACCGATGGCAAGCCCGTCGTCAAGTTCAAGGTACTGGACGACAAAGGCAATCCGATTTCCGGACTGGCCTATCCATCGCTCAATACGATCAACAGCACGGCGACCATTCCTGCCTATGCGCATTTTGGCTTCACTGTAGCCAAGCTGGTTCCGGGCACCAACGGCAGCCCGAACCGCTGGGTTTCTTACATTGTGACTTCCACCCCGACGTTCAAGAGCGCGACCGACCACACCACCGGTACCAATGCGGCTGCGCAGCGCGTACCGACGACAGACAACCAGGGCGCGATGGTGGAAGACGCTGCCAACCCCGGCAACTACACCTACACTTTTGTGCGTAGCGTCAAGGACGCCAAGGGCATTGTTGATGCCGGGACTTATACCGGTAACAACGTCAAGTCCTTCCTCGACGACACCACCTTTGATCCGGCGCTGACGCACCGCGTCGCCCTGCAGCTGCAAGGCTCCATGCCGGGTACGGGTACCAACATGCCGGACGGCATCACGGTCACTGCAGCGGTTAACTCGACCAATCCGGTTGCAGCCTACCTTGACTTCCGTCCCGATGGCGGCGCGGTAACTGAAACGCGCACCATCACACGCGTCGAGGTTTGCCAGTCTTGCCACAAGGGCAATCTGCTGCATGGCCGCAAGGATCCCAACCTTTGCGTGACATGTCATACGCAGCAGGCCGGTTATGGCTACGCCAGCGTTGCGCTGCCCGCGGGGGATTTCCCGGTTGGTACAGGGCCTAACGGTACGGTGGCCGAATCCGCTACGGTCATCGACGGCGTCAGCACCGTGACCTTCCCGCGCTGGATCCACCGGATTCACATGGGCGAAGGCCTCTCCAAGAAGAACCAGAACATTCGCGGCGTCACACCCAACGAAATTGCCTTCCCGCAGGATCAGCGCAATTGCGTCAAGTGCCACGACTCTTCCGCAACGGCCAAGTACCCGACGCCCGATGGCGATCATTGGAAGACCGTGCCAAGTCGCCTGGCTTGCGGCGGTTGCCATGACGGCATCAACTTCGCAACGGGTGCTGGCATTACGCTGGCTGGTGACAACGTTGGTCACTGGGGCAAGGCCCAGGCCGACGACAGCAAGTGCTCCCTTTGCCATGCGCCAGCTGACATCGATGGCTACCACGTGCCAGTGAGTCCGATTGCCGCTTCGATCAAGGCGCTGCCCGCAGGTTCCGTAGCAACGGGCTACACCAATGCCGCTGCCATCGCCGCCTATGACAAGCTGCCTGTCGGAGCCATCAAGGTTGGCTACGATATCAGCAGCGTCACGGTGAATTCCAGTGGCTACGGTGTCATGAAATTCAGGTTGTTGCAAAATGGTACGGCCGTACCATTCAACACCCCCAGCGCGACCGCCGAGATCTGGAACAACTTCGTCGGTGCGCCCGGCGTCGAACTGGCATTCAACGTGCCACAGGACGGCATCACCGCCCCTGCTGACTACAACGCGCATTACGATGTTCCCCTGAGAGGCATCTTCAGAGGCATCGGTACTGGCACTTCCGCCGGCACACTGACTGGTCCGGATGCAAGCGGCTGGTACACCGTGACTCTGACCGGGGTCAAGATTCCAACAACGGCGACGATGGTCACCATGGGCCTGGGCTACACCTATGCACCGCAAGCCACGGCGCTGCCGCTGACGCAGACCAACCTGGTGGGCTATCCCTACGCTGCAGCCACCATGATCGGCGGCCTGATTGTGGAAGTGCCGAATGCCTGGATGGTCGCGTCCGGCAAGACCAGCCGGCGCATGCTGGTTGAAGATGCGCGCTGCAACACCTGCCACGCGAAACTCGGTGTCTTTGCAGAATCTGCCTACCATGCCGGTCAGCGGAACAATTCGCAGACCTGTGCCTTCTGCCACAACCCGAACCAGACCAGCAGCGGTTGGTCAGCGTCGTCGAACAACTTCGTTCATGCGATCCATGGCGCCACCAAGCGCACGGTGCAAAACACCTGGCACTTCCCGGACATTAACGTCTGGGGTATTGGCAATCCGGGCAACATCAAGAACTGCTCAGCCTGCCACCTGCCTGGCGCCATCAACGCTGGCGCGGTGTACACCAGGACCAGCAGCTTCGATATCAACCCGGTGTCGTCGTCGATCATCAATTCGACCTCTTCCGCATCGGCCGTCACAACGTTCAACAACAACTTCGATAACAGGTTGTATGTGACGGTGGGTACGGGTACGTTTACGGTTGCGTCAACTGCAGGAGTTCAAGGAAGCAGCACGGTGCCGACAACGCCAACGTCGCCTTACGTAGCCCTCAACACCAACTATGGTGCCGGCTTCGCTTACGCACCAACGACAGGTGTGTCGACAGACGCTGCAGCAACGACGCTGGTGATTTCCCCGACGACCAATTCCTGCTTCTCCTGCCATGACACGACCAAGGCGCAGCAGCACATGACAGGCTTCGGCGGCTCGATCTACGCGCCGCGCGCGGCTGCTCTGGCCAAAGTCGAGCAGTGCCAGTTGTGCCATGCTGCCGGCAAGATTGCCGACGTTGAGGTGGTGCACCAGTAAGCTGCTTGATGCAGTGCAGGCCGGGACACGGTTCACCGTGTCCCGGCTGAACCCAAACACTGACCCGGATCCGGCAACGTATCCGGGTCAATCTTTTTAGTTGATACAAACAAGGAATCTTATGCAAAACCGCCTTATTTCCCTGACGCTGTCGGTCCTTTTGATGGGCACGACTGCAGTACAGGTGCTCGCCGCCGATGCCAGTGCGCCGCAAGCAGCCGCGAGCAAAGCCAGCGCCGCACAGAGCGCCGCCAGCAAGGCCAGTGCGCCCGCAGTCAGCGAGCGCAAGAAAGCCATTGCGGCCAGGCGCGAAGCCGCAGCCAAGGTCAAGCTGGTGGACATCAACAGCGCCAGCAAGGAAGAGCTGGTGAAACTTCCCGACATCAGCGAAACCGACGCAGCCAAAATCATTGCCGGACGTCCTTACGGCAGCAAAGTATGGCTGATGACCCACAAGGTTCTGCCCGATGGCAAGTACCCGGTCATCAAGGATCTGATCGTTGCAAAACAGCCCTACAAGGACGCTGCCAAGAACGCAGCGCTGTACAGCAAGCAAAAATAACATGCTGCAGAGACCGGGTTGCGCTAACAGTGTAGCGGTTGATGTGGATCAACATCACCCCCGGCCAGTGCATCGAAAATCGCGACTTGTAAAGTGAGTGTAAAGCGGTTTTTTTTAATTGTTAACGCCTAAGGAGGCAGTAGTGAAGCATTTAAGCCTGTCAACAAAACTCTCGCCGCAGTGGACCAAGCTCGCCGCGGCGAGTCTGGTTGCACTCGCCATCGCCGGTTGCGGCGGCGGCAGTGACACCCCGGCCCCTGTGGTAACGCCACCGGTTGTAACGCCGCCCGTGGTGGTGGTTCCCCCAGTGGATGCACCACCCGCCGGCACCTCCGTGCTGACAGCTGCTGCCGCCAGTCCGGCCACCACCAATACAGCTGCCAACCCTTCGCAAGCCTTCGGTCTGATTCAGACAGCCGGCGCAAACGCAGTCACGATCCAGAGCCCGCCCGTGGTGCAGTTCACAGTGATCGGCTCTGATGGCAAGTTCGTCCCGGGTCTGAAACTCGCCAATACGACCAGTTCTGCTGCCGGCACGGCTGCAGACGCGAATTGCGGCCAGAACAACATCAGTTTCGCTATCGCCAAATTCAACGGCACTGACTGGCAGAACCTGATTTCGCGCCAGCGCTATGCCGTCGCCGATACGACGGTCAATCGCGGCACAGCCGCAATACCAAAATACCGCTACGCAGTGGTTGAAGGCACGACCGATCCGAAGCCAACGGCACCGTCCACGGTGACCAAGGCCGACGGCACGACGGTTGCCAACTTCAGCTTCGCCAACCCGGCCACCGCCGTGACGGACCCCACGACGCGTATCGTTGGCATTCTGGAAGAAAACGCAGCGGGTGGCTACTACACTTACCGCTTTGCGACCGACGTTTCAACACCGTTGGCCATGGCCAATGCGGTGGACGTCAAGAATGTTTCTCTCGGCAAGGTTGCCAACAACGGTAACGTGGTTGCCAAAGACGGCAAGACCATTCACCGCATTGCCGCACAGCTCTGCTACACGGACCCGGTGACACAAGCCAAGGTGATGGTCGACCCCTATGTTGACTTCACACTTGCCGCCAACGGCGTTGCCACTCCGGTGAAGAATGCCAGTGGCGTACCGACCGCTTACAGCAAAGTGGTGGCGATGGAAAGTTGCAACAGCTGCCACGCCCCGCTGACAGCACACGGCACGCGGGTTGACCCCAACTATTGCGTGATGTGCCACAACGCTGGCAGCACCGACTTCAACACGAACAACCCGATCAACCTGAAGGTCATGCTGCACAAGCTGCATGGCGGCAAGAACGTGCTGACCAAAGACTACCAGGTCAATGCACTGGTGTTCAAGAAGACCGATCCGGTCACCAAAGCGGTGTCTGGCACTTCTTTCCCGCAGGCCATTGAGAACTGCGTTACCTGCCATGAAACCCAGTACGCACCGCAAGCCGACAACTGGAAGAATGCGCCCACCATCGCTGCCTGCGGCTCCTGCCATGACGGTATCGACTTTGCATCCGGCGCCGGTGTGACCCTGGCCGACTATCGCGCAGGCCTCACCTTCTCGCCTTACGGACACATAGGCGGCAAGCAAGCTGACAACTCCAAGTGCTCACTCTGCCATGCTGCTACCGACATCCAGACCTATCACGCCGCCGCTGTGAAGACACCGCATAACTCGACGCTGATTGCCGGTGTAGCCGAGATTGCCTACCAGCTCGGTACGGTGAGCCTGAACGCCAGCCGTCAACCGGTAGTGACCTTCAAGATCACCAAGAACGGTACGCCGGTGACCTCGTTTGCCACACCCGCTTTGGTTGTCAACACCAGTGGCGCCACCGTGGTCAGCCCGACCTACGAGCCCATTCCTGGTTTTGCTGCAGGTCCTTCGATCTACGTCCTCTACTCCGTGCCGCAAGATGGCATTGCTGCGCCGGCTGACTTCAACGTCTCGTCCAGCGCCAGCATCGCCAGTCTGATGGCTCCCAACACCGGCACCACGGTCGCAAAGGGCACCAACATCAATACCGGCACCCTGACTTACGATGCCACCACCGGTTACTGGACAGCCACGCTAATGAACACGGCGCCGTCGACTTCTGCTACTGCCCTGCCGATCACGGTTCCGGCCAACGCTTCCATGCTGACCGGCGCCATCATCGGCACCTTCACGCAGAAGAATGTGGCTGGCTATCCGTACACACCGGCTGTTGTTGCAACGACACCGACGTCGTCCGCATCCGGTGGCGTCATCATCAAGTCGATGCTGCAACAAAAAGTGGCAACCGGCTTCACCGGACGGCGTGTGATTGTGGATACGGCCAAGTGCAACAACTGCCACGAGCAACTGGGCACCGACCCAGCGTTCCACAGTGGTGCGCGCAACGACGCCAATTCCTGTGCGTTCTGCCATACGCCGAACCGCAGCAGTTCTGGCTGGGCGGCTGATTCGCGGACTTTTGTCCATGCGATTCACGGTGGTCCCAACGCCCTGACGGCTTCGAGCCGCTCGCGTACGGTACCGTTCCTGTGGAATGCAGTGTCAGCCACTGACAACTTCTCCAACGTCGTCTTCCCGGGCGACCTGAAGAAGTGCTCTACCTGCCACTTTGACGGCACCTACGACTTCAGCGCTCCCCAGTACACAGCGGCGCTGCGTGCGAACCTGCTGAATGTGACCACGGCCACTGGCAAGTTCAATGGTGCAAGCACCACGGCCTACACGATTTCACCGTATGTCGTGAAAGACAACGTGACGGATTACGGCGTTGGCTTTAGTTACAACGTTGCAACTGGCGTCACTACCCCAGCTGCGGGCACGAATCTGGTGAACTCGCCGATTGCCTCGGCCTGCTTCTCCTGCCATGACGACGTCAAGACCGTTGGCCCGAATCACATGGCCAACGATGGTGGCGGCTCGATCTACGCAACCCGCGCGGTTGCCATGACCAAGTTCGAACGCTGCCTGGATTGCCACGGCGTTGGCAAGGCATCACCTATCAAGACCAAGCACAAGCAGTAAGCTGATTCCGGCTTAAGTCGAACTCAAAACCCCCGGCAGCCGCAACGCTGCCGGGGGTTTTTCATGCATTGTTCGAATTTGCGCTAGATCAAGGTTTTCCCGGTTTTACAAAAAATGCGTTTGGTGCTTGTGAAAGCACTGCTAAGATGCCACGCTGGATTTGCGCAGTCGTTCATTTTCAAGAGACGACGCGCGGAGATGAGACCGTGGCACTGCCACACAACCATTTTTTTAGGATTACCAGAATGAAGATTTTTTCGACCTTGCTCGTGGCCGCTGGCCTGATGACTGCCTCCGCTGCTTTTGCCGCTATTGATGCCGACTCTGCGCAGGCGCTGCTGAAAAAGAGCGATTGCATGAAGTGCCACGCCCTGGACAAGAAGAAGGATGGCCCGGCTTACAAGGAAGTTGCCAAGAAGTACAAGGGCAAGGCTGACGCCGAAGACAAACTGATCAAGCATGTGACCCTGAGCCCGATGATCGAAATCGACGGCAAGAAGGAAGAGCACAAAGCCGTCAAGAGCAAGGACGCAGCTGAGATCAAGAACATGGTCCAGTGGATCCTGTCACTGTAATAGTTTGACGATTTGACACGCATCACGGCGCCATCGGCTTGAACTGATGGTCACCAGGATGCGTGTTTTCATTGAAGGAATGGCATATGCCTAAGAGATTATTCGCCAAGGTGCAACGGATGGTGACCGGCAAC
>CAIYMN010000025.1 GCA_903927295.1 uncultured beta proteobacterium
CTCTCCTGCTCCTGCACCTTGAACTGATTGAAGCGCGGCAGGAACTTGTCCCAGTCGATGATGTGGCTGTCGAGTTCGGGGCCGTCAACGCAGGCGTGCTTGCGCACCATCTTGCCGGCAATCGTCACCGGCACCATGCAGGCGCCGCACATGCCGGTGGCGTCCACCATGATGGAGTTCAGGCTGGCCACGGTTTTCACGCCGTAGGGCTTGGTCAGGTCGCTCACGGCGCGCATCATCAGCGGCGGGCCGATGGTGACAACTTCAGCTATTTTGCGGCCCTTGGTTGTCATGTTGTCCTTCAGCATGGCGTCGAGCGGCGTCGTGACAAAACCCTTCTCGCCAAAGCTGCCGTCGTTGCTGGTGTAGACGACGTCAAGCCGATCGCCGAACTCGGCTTTCAGTGCCGCAACACGCTCGCCGCCCTTGACCCAGAACAACAGGTCGGAGTTGCGAAAGCCCGCAATCAGCGTCACATGGTTGCCCAGGCGCAGATGGGCACGCATGATGGGGTAGACCGGCGGCAGGCCCAAGCCACCCGCCGTGAAGACCACCGTCTGCTGGCCTTCGTAGCGATGCAGCGCGCTGGGCAGTCCCAGCGGCCCGGCAATGCCGGTAAACGAGTCACCGACCGACATCTTGTTGATGGCGATGCTGCTGCTGCCCATGGCTTGTACCACCAGGCAGATCGTGCCTTTGCTGGCGTCCCAGTCGGCCAGCGTGAGCGGGATCAGCTCTCCTTTTTCCCATGGCAGCACACGCACAAATTGCCCGGCTTGTGCGGCCTTGGCGACCAGCGGTGAGTGCACGATGAACTCGACGATGCCGTCGGCCAGTTCGATCTTTTCGAGAATGGTCTGCGGCGCTGCACCCAGCCCAGTGTAGTACTGAGCACCGCGAACCATGGCGCGAATTTCGCCTGCGGTCAGGTTGATGTCGCCCACAATTTCGCGTGCAGCTGCCTGGCCGTCACCGGCCGCGCGAATAGCGGTGGAGCCACCGCGCGTTGCGTCGCCACCCGAATAGACGCCAGCCAGCGAAGTTTCCTGCGAACCGTCGGGCACGTCGATCGTGCCCCACTTGGTGGTCTTCAGGTTCGGCTCGGATTCACGAATGATGGGGTTGGGTGTGTTGCCCAGCGCCATGATGACCAGGTCCACCTCCATGGACTCGATCTTGCCGGTGCTGACCGGGCTGCGCCGGCCGCTGGCATCAGGCTCGCCCAGGGCGATCACGTCAAGCTGCGCATGCGTCACAAAGTGGGTCTTGTCGTCGCCCAAAAACTCGCTGGGCGCACGCAACTCCTTGAGCTTGATGCCTTCTTCCAGCGCGTGGTGCAGTTCCTCCACACGCACCGGCATTTCGGATTGCGTGCGCCGGTAAACAATCGTCACATCGCCGCCGAGACGACGCGAGGTACGGGCCGCGTCCATCGCCGTGTTGCCACCGCCAATCACGATGACGCGTTTGCCACGGGTCTCGGGCAGCGGAGTTTCATAGTCCTTGTGCAGGCCCTGCATCAGGTTCACACGGGTCAGGAACTCGTTGGCCGACATGACGTTGAGCAGATGCTCGCCCGCCACGTTCATGAAACGCGGCAAACCGGCGCCGGTACCGATAAAGACTTTCCAGAAGCCGGCCTTCTTCAGGTCCTCGATGGTGGCGGTCTTGCCGACCACAAAGTTGGCGACAAATTTGCCACCCAGCAGCTTGATCTTGCCCACGACATCGTCGATCAGCTCGTTGGGCAGACGGAACTCGGGAATGCCGTAGCGCAACACGCCACCCAGAGCGTGAAAGGCTTCAAACACCGTCACCGGGAAGCCCTCGGAGGCCAGCAGATAGGCATTGATCAGACCGGCAGGTCCCGAGCCCACCACAGCCACTGGCGGCTTGTCAGCCTTGGCCCAGGGATCGGGGAAATTGGCAAAGCGCGCCGCAATGCCTTCGGCGTTGACGAGCTTTTCGCGCTGCGGCAGATACCACTCGATCTGGCCTATCTCGATCGGCAGTTTCTTGTGCTTGCAGACACCCTGACACTGCAACTCCTGCGGGCAGACGCGGCCCGTCACATTGGGCAAGGGGTTGCAGTTCTCGATCAGCTCCATCGCTTCGCGAAAACGCCCGGTTCCCAGCAACTCCAGCATCTCGGGAATATGAATCTTGACCGGGCAACCACCCTTGGGTTCAAACTTGCCAGCCACGTGCACGCCAACCTCGCAGGGCTTGTCCTTGCACTGCTTGTCGCGCAGTGCCTCCAGCCAGACAAACATCTCGACCTCGCGCGCGCTGTAGCCCAGGTTCATGTAGCCCAAGTAGCCCTGATTGACCAGACCGAAGTCGTGTGAACGCTCTTCGGCATCGCGCATATAGGGCGGAATGGAGTGTTCCACCGGCCAGTTGTGCGACAAGCCCTTGAACATCGGATAGCGTTCGGACAGATGAAGTTCAATGGCGCGTATGAACTTGCGCTTGAGCCGCAGCGGTACATTCCAGACGAAGCGCATCAGGACCTTGCTGGCGTCGTCGTCACGCAGCAGCAGAGCCCACATCGTGCGGATGAATTCAGCGCTGAGTTCCTCCTGCTGGAACTCCCACACCATGGCGTTGGTGCCGTCGGCGATGAACATGTCGCGAAAGGCCTGCGGCTCGCTCAGCAGGCGCCGGCGCAAAAGACTTAGCTGCTGGTGAAAGTTCTCGACTTCCGGCGTTTGCTCGAGCGCGTCAAGTTGCGAGCGTGTGCTTTCGATCGTGCTGCTGGCCTGCAGGTAACGCTGCAGGTCCTCACCACTGCGGGGGGTCAGGTTCTCGCTGCTCATCGAATGATCTCCGAATCACAATTGGCAACCACGCGCGCAATGCGGCTCTTCAGTTCAGCCGTGACTTTGACCTTGGCCAAAGCACCCGGAATCAGCTGTGCCACCTCCTTGCTCTGGCCGTCCACCACGATGCGTGTCTTCTCGAACAGTTCCGGCAAGTCCTGGTAACAGGTCTTGCAATCCGTGCATTTCACCTGATCGGCCACGTCATAAGTCACCGGCGCATCGGCTACTGCCGTCGCAGCGCCTGCAGGTGCCGCCGCGCCGGCCACCGGCGTGATGGGAATCGTACGCGCAGCGGCGACTGGCGCCTTGCTGGAAGCGGCGAGTTCCGACATGGCACGGGCAAAGGTATCGAGCGAAGAGTCGCGCAGGGTCACAGACTCCTGGTACTGGGCCTGCAAGGACTCGATGTCGGCGCGGCGACTCTCGTCGAGTTTGGCCACATGCTGCCCATCAAGGAATTGCAGCAGGTGCCAGTACTTGCGGCGCTCTTCCACCAGCGCCACGATCGCCTGGGTCACTTCAATCTTCTGCAGACGCTTCCTGGCATCGGTGGACCAGATGAAGGGTTTGATGCCCTTCCGATCGTCCTTCGCCAGTTCCACGTAGGCCTCGACCGGCATCGCGTTGACTTCGTCAGCACCCAGCTTGTGGAACTGCTTCTTGAAGCGGATTTCACCCAGTGCAAAGTGCGCCGGTGTCAGCGCCGTGCTCAGGAGCTTGAGCTGACCGGCATCGTCGATGTATTCGAGCGTGCTGCCAGCCCAGGTCTTCTCGGGTTCCGGGTTGCCTTCAAGTGAGAACCAATCGTGCAGGTTGCTGCCACGGCGCGGGTCATGCACAAACACCGGATTCATGCGGCTCTGCACTGCCAGACGCGAGCGCTCGGATGAGGCTGCGTCGCCGATGCCGTGCTCACCCTGACACGGCGTGTAGACATCCATCAGCGCCGGACCATCGGTGTAGGTGAGGCACTCCATGGTGTTCTTCAAAAAGTGTCCTTGCAGCGAAGTGCTGGTGGCGCAGACGAACACATTGGAATGGAAGGCCGCTATCAGGCCGAGTTCCTTGCGCGACTCCTGCTTGCCGCTGGCCGCACTGCCATAGCGCGCCAGATCGGAGTCCTGCCCGATGAAGCTCGATGTTGAAGCCTGCCCGCCGGTATTGGAGTAAGAGCCGGTATTGAGCACCAGCACCTTCAGCGGTGTGCCACTCATCAGGATGCGCGAGAGAGCGCCAAAACCAATGTCGTAAGTGGCGCCGTCGCCGCCGACCGTGATCACCGTGGGCATCAGGCCGAGTTCGGCGACACTGAACTGCTCCCAGGACAGCATGCGCAGGTCCTGCTCGTGGGTCTTGGCGTCATAGGCATCGGCCAGTTCGAGCCGGGCCACGCGCTGTGCGCGCACATCGGCGACGGTCTGCGCGGCAATGCCTTCAAAGATACCCTTGGCCAGCGGCTGCGCATCCTGGAACAGGCTGTTCACCCAAGGGTCGTTGTAGCAGTTGAACGGGAAAGTGGACGCGTAAACGCTGCTGCAGCCGGTGGAGTTGGCCACCACAGCACCAGACGGGCCGTTGCCACTGGGGCCGCTCTCGAACAGGTAGAGGCGTTTTTCCAAAATCGCGATCAGTGCAGCAATGCGCTCTGCCCGCGCGGGGTCGATGCTGACGAGTGCCGCCTGCTTGGCGCCCAGGTCTGCGATCAGGGCTTCGAGCTCATGGATATGGTCACGCTGGCGTTTGCTTGTGATGGCCTGGTTCGTGGCCATCACGAGACGGATGGCTGTGACCTCACCGCAGCCGCGGCAGGCGCCGTGACCACCGGTGGTCGAATAGTAATTGGAGCGGTCCAGCAACAGGCGCTTGATTTCGCCGTCGGGCTTGATGGCACCGTCGACAAAGCGCGCTGGTGTATTGGGCAGCTTGCCCATGACATCAAAACGCTGCTGCAGGACTTGCAGCACGGCTGCATCCTGTTCGCGCGCCACCAAAGCGCCCGGTCCACAGACCTCGATGCACTCCAGACAACCTGTGCACTTCCAGGGATCGACATTGGCCGCGAACAATCCGCCACTGCCGGCCTTGGCCTTTTCCATGGCATCAAAGAAGGGCCTTGTGCGTGCCACCGGATACAGCGCCAGCACGTCGATCAGCTTGTTGACATTGCGCAGCAGCGTCACGTTGTCGGTTTCAAGATGCGTCGCGGCATCGGCCAGCAACTCGTGCAAGGCACGTGCCTCCTTGGTCTGGCGATAACTCTCGCGCACGGCTTCGGACAAAGCGTAGGCGTGACCACGCAGGGTTTCGGCCTGCGCCGCGGTGATGTCGAGTTCCTTGATGCCGCCCAGCAGCAAGTCGTGAATCTCGTGCACCACATTCGGAATGGCCGCGTCCGGACAAACGAGCGCGCACTCCATGCAACCGGTGCAGAGCTCGGGCTTGAACTCTGGCACCGTGCGCCGGAACAATCCCTTGTCTTTCGCGCCCGCGCTGCCGGCCGGCATGAACAGGCCCGTGCCTGGCAGCACCGGAGCTTCGCCCAACGCACCTTCTCGGAAAGGTTTGAGCACCATGTCGTCGTAGTACTCGGCATCAAACATGCCAGCACAGCCCGACGGGCCCGCGCTCTGACACTGCGCGGCCGACTGCGACGCGCTGTAGATTGGTATCGCAACTGGCCTGCTTTCGATGCTGGCGAAAGCCGGCAGGTCGTAATCGACCTTTTGCGTGGCCTCAATGCCCTCGCGGATCACGGCCATATTTCCATCCGTAACAGCACCGCCCTTGCCGCCAAATTTCTTGGCAATTTGTTGCCGCACTTTTTCCAGAATCGCAGCAGCATCGGCGCCGGCTGACACCTGGTGCACGTGGCCGGAAACGGCACCAATAAAGGCGATACCCATCATGCGGGTGGCGAGTTCCGGTGTCGGCGCATTCTTCTTGGCAACCGCAAAAGCATCAATGATGAAGAAGCGGATCTTTCTGTCACGAATGGTCTGGCGCGCCCTGGCTGGCAGCTCTGCCCAGACTTCTTCGGCTGTCGCGCTGGACTGCAGGATGAAGGTGCCGCCCGCCACCAAGCCAAGCAGCGGATTGGTGTGGCTGAAGACCTTGTGATCGGGCGCAATGACGACTTCCACGTCTTCGAGCTCGGCGTTGGTGATCTTGACCGGTTCGGGACTCAGGGTGATGTAGTAGTTGGTGGGCGCACCGCTCTTCTCGGACCCATACTTGGGCGCCGATTTGGAGTGCATACCGAGCACGCCGGCCAGGATGTCGGTCAGCAGCTTGCCCGAGGCAATCGTGCCGTAGCCACCGATCGAATGAAAGCGTACCCGAAAGCCGGCATCCGGTAGCAGCTTCGGATTGGGAAGCGTCTGCAGCGCCATCGGTTCGGTCTCGGGATAAGCCACCTTGAGTCGCTGCAACAGTTCTGTCACGCGCGGTGTCGCCGTATCCGAGAAGAACTGGGAACCCAGATAGATCAGCGGCACCAGTTTGCCGTCTTCCATGCTCTTGAAAGCAGCGATCAGATGACGTGGCTGCAGGTCGTGCCCGCCCAAGCCAAAGATGGCTGTCGTCAGCATCGGGCTGCTCTCCAGCGCCGGGATACCCGCGTGGCGCATCTGGCTGGCGTTTTCGCGTGCCTTGAACAGGGCTTGCGTGACGAAGCTGGTGAGAGCAGTCTGTTCCGAGCGCTCCAGCACCGTAACGGACTTCTTGCCATTGAGTGCCTCCACCAGTTCGGCTTCCGGGAAGGGCTGCAGCAACTTGATGGCCACCAGGCCAACTTTCTTGCCCTGACTGCGCAAGTGGCTTACCACAGCTTCCACGTCATCCGTAACCGAACCCAGTCCCACCATCACGTAGTCAGCGCCCTCGCACATGAAGGTCTGCACCGGGTTGTACCTGCGCCCGCTCAGTTCGGCGTATTCATCCATCGCCTGACGCACGATGCCAGGCACCGCGACAACAAAATGGGTGCGGTGGTCGACCGCTCCAGCCTGAAAATCGGGCTGGTTCTGAACCGCACCGGTGAGACCCGGATTGTTCACATCGACCAGCGCCGGAACCAACTGGCGCGTGCCTTTCTCGAAGGCATTGAGCCACTGGCGCCGCCACGCGCCGTGCAACTCTTCAGGCAACCAGCCCAGCGTCTTGGCCACCAGCTCACCTGCATTGTCGGACTCCACCTTGACAGCGTTGCTGATCAGATAGGCTTGCAGTTTGGCGAACTTGTCCGGCGTCAGATCGGCCTGATGCCGAACCAGGTACTGCTGCAACTGCACCACCCTGCCCTTGGCACCGTACAGCATTTCCTGGGCCAGCGTGGGCGCCTTGATGCGCCCAGCCGGGTCACCCAGGTACTCGCGCAGCAGGGCGGGCTCGGGCATCAGCGCCTCGCTCATCATGTGGCTGGTGGCAAAACCGTCCATGGCATTGGCCACCGGAATCAGCGACAGCGATGCGACGCGGTAGGAGATGGCCGCAAGATCGGCCGCTTCCTGCGGGTTGGAACCAAAGAGGATGGTGTAGCCGGACGACAGCAGCGAGTAAACGTCGTCATGCCCTGCCATCACATTGAGTGAATGCTTGGAGACCACACGCGCGGCCACCTGCAGCACAAAACCACCGACCTTCTTGCCAACGGTGACGTAATGCGATTCGAGTGCGTACAGGATGCCCTGGCTGGAGGAGGCGTTGGAAATGAACTGCCCCCCCGTTAGCGCCGCACCTAGCGCGCCGCTCTGCGCCGAATGCTCACCCTCGGGCTCGAAGAAGAACGGATGCTTGCCGAAGACATTGACACCGCCCTCGGCGCGAAACGCCTCGTAAATTTCGGCAATTTCGGTGGAAGGTGTGATCGGATAGCCGATGACGCCGCCGCAGACATGACTCATGACGTAGGCGACTGCGCCGTTGCCATGGATAACGTTGGGGATGCCGGGGAATTTTGCTGGCTTGGCTTTCATAGTGCTGCGTCCATGAGTTAACGGTTAATCGCAAGACCCACCCTGGATGAACTCATAGCCCGGTCGAACACTTTCCGGCCACAGACAGCTAAGCGGAAACACACTCACCCCAAATGGGCAGACGAGAAGCTAGGCCTCTCGCATATTTTGGCGAATGAATAGTAGCACCACTATGTGATAAATATACTCGGACACACGCCAACTGTTGACGTGCATCAAGCAGTGCGCTACATACCCCGGAACAGGCCTGCGTAACTGCGGCTGACTTCGAGTTTTTCCTTGTGACCGCGCACGCTGACGAGTTGTCGGCCACGCTCGTCCCGGCTGACGCCAGCGATCGCCTTCACGTTGACCAGTGTGGAGCGGTGAATCTGCCAGAACAGGTTCATGTCAATCTCTTCCACCAGTTCCTTGATCGGTTTTCGAATCAGCGCTTCCAGCGTCGCGGTCTGGACCCGCGTGTACTTCTCGTCCGAGATAAAGAACAACACATCTTCCACAGCAATCATCTGGATCGACTGGCGCACGGTGGCCTGAATCCACTGGAGCTTCGCCGGCGCCTGGGGGTTGATCTGGGCTGCCAGACGCTGCAACAACTGCTGCATGTCCGGCGTGTGGGCTGGTAGCGGCGTCAGTGCTTCGTTCCCGTCGACATGATCCTGCTGTGCGCGCTCGCTCATGCGCTTTCTGATGCGCTCGGCGGTCAGGCGCAAGCGCTCGGCGTCGGCCGGTTTGAGCACATAGTCCACGACACCCTGCTCAAAAGCCTGCACGGCGTACTGATCGTAGGCTGTCACAAACACGATTTCGCAGCCGGGCCAGCCATTGGCTTCGTCGTAGGTGGGCAGTTGGGCAATCTGGCGTGCCGCATCGACGCCGGTCAGCACGGGCATGCGAATGTCCAGAAACACCACATCGGGGTGCTGCTGTTCCGTGAGCGTGACGGCCTCTTCACCGTTTCTGGCTTCGGCCACCACTTCGAGCTCCGGCCAGACCTCGCGCAGCCGCGAGCGCAGCTGCTCGCGCATCAGTCGTTCATCGTCGGCAATCAGGGCAGTGGGCATCTCAGACCTCCGGGTTGGCACGCGACACATAGGGTACCGTGATGGTGACCGACGTCCCGCCACTGGCAGGTTCGCTCAGCACCAGACTGGCCTTGTTGCCGTACAACAGCGCCAGCCGCTCCCGGATATTACTCAAACCGATGCCGGTGCCAGCCGTTGCCGACTTGCCGAAGCCCAAGCCCGTGTCGGCCACCGTGACAGCCAGGTTGCCATGCACAATCTCGGCGCTCACGGTCAGCAGACCGCCATCAGCTTTCGGTTCGAGCCCGTGCTTGATGGCGTTCTCCACCAGGCTTTGCAACATCATCGGCGGAAACTCGGCCGACAACAAGCCGTCGCTCACGCGCACTTCGGTTTGCAGTCGATCTTCCATCCGCACTTTCAGAATCTCAAGGTAAGGGCGAATCATGGCGAGTTCGCGCCCCAGATCACGCGTGCCCTGCGCATTGGCCTCACGCATGGTGGGCATGCTGGCGCGCAGCAGCGCAATCAGGTTTCGCTGCATCTTGCCGGCGCGCGGCGGGTCGGTCTCTATCAAGTGCTCGATGCTGGCCAGGGTATTGAACAGAAAGTGCGGCTCAACCTGCGCCTGCATGGCCGCCATGCGCGCCTCGACAACTTGACGTTTCAAGGCCTCGGCCTCGGCCACTTCAGTGGCCTGCGCGGCCTTGGCCTCGGCCTGGACTTTGCCCTTGTAGGTGGCCTTGACGATGATGGAAAACAGAATGAACCACAGTGTCAAGGGCATGAGCGGTTCACCATAGCGGTGGCGGATCACGCGCGGACGCCCCTCATCGGCAGCGGCCTCCAGGGCATCTGCCGCTTCCTGCTTCGCCTCTTCAATGGCTTCCAACAGATCCCGGCGCGCTTCTTCGACAGCGTCCTTGACGGCCTGCGAGTCAGCGCCCGGCGGCAGTTTGATGGTCACCCCTGGCGGCTCTGACCCGTTTACTGGCGCTTGAGAAGCCGCAGCACTCGCGGGAGCGCTGGCGGAGGCACTGGCAGAAGCCGGCACGGCTGCGGGTGCAGCCCGGGTGCTGATGTGCACGCCGCGCTCGTCAATTGAAATATCAACGCCGTCACTTGATCTCTTTTTTTCGATACCCGGTTTGGGCGTCGGCTTCTTCTTGCTGGCGCGCCGGGCGGCGTCCGTGTCAATCGAAATGACTTCAGAGTAGGTCCAGCTCAGCGGTGGTATGTCATGAAGAATGCCCATGGCGACGATTAGCACCAACGCCAGACCGAAGAAGCGCCACCACGAAATACTGACCAGCCACCCCGCGTAGGCGTGATAAAACTTGAGGCAGGCGGCGTAAGCGCGCGACCACCGGCTCGCGCCAAGGGGATTGGTTGATTCCTGGGTCATACTGGTCTCCGGCGATTGCTGATGGTCAATGCCGATAATGTACGGAAACTTCGCTCAAGAGCGCCAGCCCCAGGCGACGCACCGCAGTTCCAGCAGACAAAGTGCGGTAAACGCGGATGGCCCGCCGACCACAGAACTCAGGGTGCGCGGGCCGATGTGATCAGCCCCACATGCATCAGCCGAAGCTGAATGCCGAGAGAGTTGTCTCCATCACCCGATCAGAAAACACCCGCTGGCCTGGGTCTGATGCGGCGGCACCGGCCACCAGCATCAGCGGCAACAGGTGTTCCTCGGCGCGTGGCGGATGCGACAAACGGGCCGAGGGCGCCTGCGCCCAGTTGATCAGCGCCTGCTCGCGTTGCTGCGGCTCGCCCTGGACGGCATCGGTCAACCAATGATCGAACTCGTCAGAGATCGGACCAAAACGCGGATCACCATAACCGCGCATATTGTGAAAGCTCATGCCACTGCCGACGATCAGCACGCCCTCGTCGCGCAATGTGGTCAGCGCCTGTCCGGCCTGCAGATGCACCTTCGGGTCGAGATCGGTGCGCAGTGACAACTGCAGCACCGGAATGTCGGCCTTGGGGAACATCAGCATCAGCGGAATGAACATGCCATGGTCAAAGCCGCGACTGGGGTTCGCTCGCGATGGCAAATTTGCCTGGCCCATCAACTCGGTAACACGGGCCGCCAGTTGCGGCTCGCCAACAGCCGGATACTTCAGCTCGTAACTGTGGGGCGGAAAGCCATAGTAGTCGTAGATCAGTTCTGGCTGCGCAGCGCTGGTCACGTCAAAAGACGACTCCAGCCAGTGCGCCGATACCATCACGATGGCTTTCGGGCGCTGCGGCAAGGTGGCCGACAGTCCCTTGAGAAAGTCGGCCATGCGATTCCACGCGTGCGGCGGATTCCAGTCCATGAAGAAGCAGGGTCCGCCGCCGTGGGGGATGAACCAGGTCGGCATCCGGACCCCGGAGCCTCCTGCGGGTGTGTATTTTGTTGCAGACATCGAAGCGCCTCCGTTCGACTCAATTATGCTTTGCTGCGCCCATCGATGCTCCATTCACCCGCGCCACTGGCAGCCAGGGCCAGCAGACCACCGACCACGGCAATGTTCTTGAAGAACAGCAATTGAACAAGAAACGCCTGGTCCGCAGCGGCTGCCCAGTAGGCATGGAAGAAGAAGCTGGCCACGAGTGTGAACAGGGCCAGGATGATGGCTGCGATGCGGGTGCCGAAGCCTGCCAAAAGGGCCAGGCTGCCGACGATTTCCACAGTCAGGGCCAGCACCGCGCCGAGGGCGGGAAGCGGCAACCCGACAGAGGAAATGTAGCCTACCGTGCCGCTGAAACCGGTGAGCTTGCCAATGCCTGCCGGCAGAAACAGCACAACAAACAAAATGCGGGCTGCCAGGTTGAGGGCATTTTGAACTGACTTTGACATGATTGATTCCTTCAAGTAGTGAGATAAATCGAAATTATTGCAACGCACCGGCTCAAACGGTGTTTTGCCGTGCATGGGGTGGACTTTATTGGAAATATCGGTGAA
>CAIYMN010000026.1 GCA_903927295.1 uncultured beta proteobacterium
GGCGATCGGCCTGAACTGCGCACTCGGCGCTGCGCTGATGCGGCCCTACATCCAGGAACTTCATCGTGCTGCACCCGACACCTTCATCAGTTGCTACCCCAACGCCGGCCTGCCCAATCCGATGAGTGACACCGGCTTTGACGAAACGCCGGCTGACACCAGCCGGCTGCTGCACGAGTTTGCCCTGGAGGGCCTGGTCAATATCGTGGGCGGCTGCTGCGGCACCACACCTGAGCATATCGCGGCCATTGGCGCAAGCGTGCGGGGCCTGCCGACACGCGGCCTGCAGGGCTCTTGCTTCTACCGGGAAGCGGCATAGCGTGACAACCCTCCAGGACAAGGCAAGAGCCTTGCTTAAATAGCCGAAGAAACTGACGCGCAACCCACCAGCTTTTCCACCAGCGCGGGGCGGTTTCGCCGGATTCTGCTTCGACGGTGCCCTTATGCGTTGCATTTCGAATTGCTGAGCGAACAACACGTCTCGGCGCTGGCCTGCCTGCACCACCGCCGCAGTCCGGCTCGCTGGCCAGGGAACTGACGCCTTGTGACGATCGAGCAAGAGTCGACCCACAAGCGACATGCAAAAGTAGATGGTAGTGCCGGCCGCAAAGCTGCCTTTCCCTCGGCATCTTGCGACATAGACGCAGGTGCCAGCTACCGACCAACAAGAGACGGTCGAGCTTCTTACCCAAGAGCGGCCATTGAGTTCACCAGGTACTCGTAACAGCCATTCATCGGTAGGTTGAGCAATCGAAGAAGATTAGGTCGTCAGAATGAATGGCGAGCGATAAGAAAGAAAAAGGAGGCCGGTCTGTTTGCATTTCAAACCGGCCCAAGACTCCCTTGGAGAGAGATCAGTTTGGCGATGACAGCGCTGTGCAATCCTTCAAGTTCACTCCAATTTGAAGCTAGATTCCTCGGTAGCGAGGACTTCGCCCCCAGCATCACAGATGCTCTTGTACTGCATGACTGCAGCCCTGACAGCCGCGCAGAAGACACGCGGACCGGTCATGGTGACATCCTGCACCACACCGCCCTTGATGCGGATCTGGGCTCGCACAACACCTTCTGTACCCTCTTGTTGCGCCTTGCGCGGCATCTCCGGTTTTGCTTGGGTCGGACAGGCCACGCTGATATCGTTGCGATTCGGAGCAGGTCTGGCCACCGGTGCGGGCGGTCGCGCAATCGCTAACCTCCTGTCACCTAGGCGAAGTCATCGTAGCGACTTCTTCACCTGCTGCGAGCACATTCTCGCGCTTCAGATGGTTAAAACGTCTTCGAAACGGTGACGCCAATCGTTCGCGGCCGGATGAGCTGGATGTTGGCGGGACCGCCCACCGGAACAAAGATGAGGGTGCCGCTGAGTTGTCCGCGTTCGTCGGTGAGGTTTCGCACGTAAGCGCCGAAGTCGATGCCAGCGACAGTGAGGCCGGCGTTAACGTCCACAGTCTTATAGGCTGGCAACGTGTAGGGCGCGTTGCCCGCTGCGCCTTGGAACCCTAGGGTGCGGTCGCCAGTGTAGCCAAAGTTTGCGGCCACGAACCCTGGCCCATTTCGGGACTCAAAGTCGTAGCGAACGTTCAGGTTCGCGGACACTTTCGCGGACTGTGGCAGGCGATTGCCAGCCACTCCGCCAAGGCCAGGCGCGTCGTCAAGCAGCTTGGGATCCTGAAGACTTGCTGCAGCGCGGGCGGTCCAGCCCTCGGCCGGCCTGAGCAAGCCGCTGAGTTCGAGGCCTCGAATCCTCGCCGCCCCGGCGTTGCCCTCGTAAGAAGCGCCCTTGTCGAAAACTATCTCCTGGATGTCTTTCCAGTCGATCTGAAAGAGCGCGACTTCAACGTTTCCGAGACCACGAGGCAGGTCGGCCTTGTAGCCCAATTCGTAATTCCACAACGAGTCGGACTTGAAGTTGGGAACCTGATTGAGAAGGCCGGTTGCAGGGTCGGGAACAGGCGAGTTGGTGCCCCCGGCCCGATAACCACTGGCCGCGCGAAGATACAGGCTGGCAGTGGGGGTCACCTTGTAGGTAGCCGCCAACAGATACGTGATCGGGGACTCGCTCGTCGTTCCCGACGTGGTGGAGTTTGAGGTGATCAGGCCCTGGGCTGGCGTCACCGAGTCCAGTGAGTTGTTAGCGGCGCGAACGCCTCCAGTAAATGCCAGGGTTGGGGACACATTCCAAACCGCCGTGCCGTAGAGGGCGTCTTCGCGAAACCTCGTTTGGTACGTCGTATCGTTCAACATGGCCGGATTGGGAAATGGCGAGCCCGGGCCGATGTCCGCGACCACGTGATAGTTGTTCCAGGAGTTTTCCTGGCTATGGAAAATGCCGGCGATCCAGTCTACAGCACTACCGGCCTTGGACACGAAGCGGAACTCCTGCGTGGTGCGATACAAGGCGGCAGTGTCGCGCGAGTTAACCAACTGCACTTTCAGGGCCGCTGGCATAACCTTGAGATAGCCTTCGTTGTTATCGGTGTCGTTGCCATTGGTCGCGGTCTGATAACCCGTGATCGAGTAGAGCTTGCCCCAGGCGGTGTCGTACTCCAGATTGAGCGCGGCCAACGAGTTTGTGGTGTTAAACGCCTCCGGGACCAGTAGATTTCTCCGCACCAGATCACCGACGATCGGTTGACCCAATGACGTGAAGCTGGAGAAGCTCGCACCATCGTACTTCTGTGTCTGCCTCTGATAGGACAGGCGAACATCCAGGTCCTTTGCAGGCTTCAGGCCGAGCGATATGCGGGCTCCGGCGACATCGCCCCGGTTGATGTCGCGACCTGCCGCTGGGCCGACCGCGTCGATGTATCCAGCGTCATGGCTGTCGAATACCGCCACACGCAAGCCGGCCACGTCCTTGCTCAGGGGCACATTCACGTAGCCTTGGGCCGTGTAGTTCGTACCCCCGTTGCGTGTGCTTGAGACTTCGCCACCAAGAAGTCCGGAGAAAAGGCTGCTGTCCGGCGTACGACTGTTGTATTTGAGTAGCCCGCCCATGGAAGAGCTTCCATACAAGGTCCCTTGTGGACCCTTCAGAATTTCGATGCTCTGAGTATCGAGGAGGCGCTGGTCGAATCCCGGAGACGCCGAGACGGTGGAACCTCCCACCGGCACGTCATCCACATACACGCTGACTGTCGGATTGGGAGCCGCACCTGTGTTGACGCCGCGGATCGTGAGGTTGGGGCCGTTGCTCTTGCCATTGACGTTGTCGAGGTTCACCCCGGGTACGGACTGCAAGACATCGGACAACGACTTGGCGCCAAGATCGAGCTGCGCATCGGCAGAGATTTTGACAATGGCAACGGGCACGTCGCGAAGGCGCTGCGCGCGCCGCGTTGCTGTCACGGTGACCGCATCGAGATTGACACCGCCCGAAGAAGTCGCGGGCGTGGTGTCCAGGTCCGCCGCTCCGGTTGGCGCCGCGGGCGAGGATGCCGCGGCATCGGGGGTCGGAACCGTCTGGGCCATGCCCGCCGACGCGCCTGACAAAGCAAGGCCGTAGGCAATATTGATTGCCAAGCGGGACACACGAGGCAATCGGTCTGATGAATGGGTAAGCATTTCGTCTCCAAGTATTGACAGTGTGTCAATTATTGTGTTTTTTTACAATGTGTCAATATTGGTAGAAACCATAATTGGTATAAACCCTACGACGTCGCAAGATACAGTTTTGCAGTACAAAACACTAAGGTCCCTATTCCGTGCACTTTCCCGCATCTTTCTGTCTCGCGGACGACTACATGGCGGCTTCAATAGCGAGCGCCAACAAGTCCGAGCGAACCCGCCTGCGAATTCTGGGCCTCACCACTGCCCTTCTCAGCGAGGTGCCTTTCGCGGATCTCGCTGCGCGCGAACTCGCCCAACATGCCGGCGTAGCGCGAACACTCATTTACCACTATTTCACCGATCTTGCCGGACTAGCCACTGAGATCGCTAATGATTATCAAAGGCGCAGCGTTGAGAGCATCGGGCAATTGGCGGTGACGCAGGGACATTACAGCTATGCCGACATCATTGGCTACCTTTCGTGGATTTTGGCCGTGGCTATGCGCAACCGCGGTCCAATGCGTCTGATGCATGTCCACAGGGAACAGTTGCCAAAAGTAGCGGAAATATTCGGACATTTTCTGTTCAATCTGAACAAGTCAGTGGGCGACACTGTGGATGCACCCACCAACATCGCCTATGGCGCGCCAGAGCGTCTGATAACCGGCATCATCATTTCGGGTGGCTTTGACTCAGTGATTCGCGAACTGTTCGTCTTTCCGAATAGCTTGCTGCCGATGATCAAAACGACTAGGGAACTGTTTGAACTGGTCCAAGTGCTAGCGATCTTTCGGCACCGGGCAGTGCACGGTAGGGATCCAACCCAGGCCGAGACCGACGCAGTGGTCGAGGCTTTTGATCTTTCATTTTTCGAGCCCAGTCTGTCGGCAATTCAGTCTGCATCACTTCAACTTTCGAAGGCACCCGCGCCACCCATTCGCAAGCGGATGATGTCGCCTTGAGCATAGTCGGCAACCGTAGCGCCTGAGTTTCGCCAAAGCCGTGAGCGCCGAGATCTGCTATTCGCCAACCAGCGCCGCCGCTGCCCGCACGACCATCGAGATCATCCAACTCCGGGGTGCCGATCGCGCGCTGTGATTGCGCAGCAATCAAAACGCATGAGCACAATTGGCATCGACGCAACGCAGCACAGTACTTTCATGAGCTGAACCGGTTTGAACGCATCTCGTGGAGTTCCGGGAAAGCGCATCAGGTCTAGCACTTAGGCGCCAATGAACCTCAGTCCCATTTGACCGGGTTTATACCAATATCTGAGTTATGTATGGCTGATGATAATTGACACTGTGTCAATAGTACATACGATACCAGATTGGATCATCCCATGAGCGACAACTACTTCACTCCGCAAACCGTCGAGCAGCATCTCGGCAAGACCTTCACTAGCGGCTGGTTCCTGATGGACCAGCGTCGCATCACGACCTTCGGTGGCATCACCGAGGACTTCGACCCGCACCACAACGACCCAGCCTTCGCCGCCAGGCACAGCGCGCATGGCAAGACCATCGCGTTCGGCTTCCTGACCTTGTCGATGCTGACAGCGATGATCTATCAGGTGAACCGCTACCCGCTGGATGGTGACGCCAAAGGCGGCTGGGCCGCCAACTACGGCTTTCGGGAACTGCGCTTTGTCGCACCTGTGCCGGTCGACTCACGCATCCGCGGTCACTTCACGGTCAAGGACGTTCACGAACGCAAGCCCGGCCAGAAAATGTGGGTAATGGACACCATCGTCGAGATCGAAGGCCAAACGAAGCCGGCGCTGACCGCGCTCTGGGAAGGCCTCTGGGTCAACGGCAATGCGTCGGCATGAACGGCCCGGCCTTCACCCGAACCACCTTCCCGAACGACCGACCGCGCACAGCCAACCCCTGGAGCCACCCATGACAGACCAAGGTTCCGTACCCACGCCCATCCGCATCCCGCCCACCACCACGCTAGATTTTCAGTCCAGCATCAACGGACGCGAATACCGTCTACTGATCACGCCACCGCCCGGCCCGACGCCGTCTGGAGGTTGGCCGGTGCTGTGGGTGCTGGATGGTTCGGGCTATCACGGCATTGCCGTCGACACCATCCGGAACATCGGCTACATCGGCAACGAGATCACCCCGGCCTTGGTGGTCGCCTTGAGCTATCCGTCCGACGACCTCGCGCAGATGCTCAGCCGCCGCACGCTGGACTACACCCCCACGCCGGGCGATGACCAGCACATCTACTACGGCTTGCCCGGCCATGCCTTTGGTGGCCTGGAGGGCTTTCTGGACACGCTGGAAGCCGACGTGCTGCCGCGCGTGCAGGCCTGCTTCAAGATCAATCCGGCATGGATGGCGCTGATGGGCCATTCGTTCAGCGGCTTGGCCACGCTTCACACGCTGTTCACCCGAACGCGACTGTTCAAGAGTTACATCGCCCATTGCCCGTCCATCTGGTGGGACAGCCGGGTGTTGCTGACCCACGAAGCTGCCTTTGCAGAGTCCGTCCGTGCCGGCCAGTTCGCGCCGCGCATCTTCATCTCGATTGGCGGCGCCGAGCAGGACCCGCCCAATCGCCCGTTCCCGACCATCACGCCGGAAGCGAACGCCAAGGCGATTGCCACGGTTCAGGCGGCCCGCATGGTGGACAACGCCCGCGAACTGGCCGAGCGCCTGAAAGCATTGCCCGGCGCGCCTGGCTGCGAAGTTCACTACGCCTGCTTGCCTGGCGAAGGGCACATGACCCCGCCCTTGCTGACGATGGTGCCTGCGCTGGCAATGGCCTTTCGGCTGGTCGCAGGAACCTGACATCCACGAATCTGCAGACAATTGATGACGACCCCTCATCCAACCGACCTGCCCGTTCTGGCCCCAAACCTGGCGCCGGTTCGGCGCAGCGACGTCTCGTACTACATCGCCATGCGCGACGGGGTCGAGATTGCGCTGAACCTCTACTTTCCCAACCACCTCCAACCCACGACCCCTGTGCTGGCCCTTCTGGCCCAGACCCGCTACGGCCGTGCCGGCGTCGGCAGAAATCCGCATCTGCCGGCGCAGCTCGAGCGCGGCTACGTCTTCGCCAGTGTCGATACGCGCGGCTCGACGGCCAGCTTCGGGCGTCGTCACACCGAGCTGTCGCCCGAGCAGCAGGCGGACACGGAAGAGATCGTCGCCCACCTCGCTGCGCAACCGTGGTGCAACGGCAGGGTGGTCGCCGTCGGCACCAGCTATCTGGCCGACACCGCCGATATGGCGACTTCGCGGCCCGCGCCGGGCCTCGTCGGTGCCATTCCGATGCAGGCCGATTTCGACGTCTATGCCCACCTGTTTTACCCCGGCGGCGTGACCAACACCGGCTTCATTATGGATTGGGGGCAGATCACACGGATGATGGATCTGGGCCGGTCCGCCGACGGCCAGGAACTGGATGGCCGCTTGCGACCTGCCGACCTGCCGGCGCTGTATCCGCAACTGCAGGCGGTCGATGCCGACAAGGACTTCAGCAAGCTGCACGCCGCGCTACAGGACAAGCAGCGCTGGTGGCCGCAGGACTGGCTGGGCGTGAGCTTTCGCGATGACCGGGGCGCTAACGGATACAGCCTGTTTGCCTCGTCGCCGGCCGGCGTTCTGGCCGGCATTCGCCGGGAGCGCAAGCCGGTGCAATATTGGGGCAGCTGGATGGACGCTGGCACGGCCGATGGGGCGCTGGCCCGCTTTCGTTCGGCACCCGAGGTGCCGATGGAGGTGTGGATCACCCCCAACGACCATCAGAACGCGACGGGCTGTGACCCGTTTCGCATGAACGACCGAACACCAAGGCCATCGGTCGAACAACGGCTTCAGATCCAGTTCGGCTTCATCGACACGGTGGATCGCGGCGAACCCGTCGAACGCGTGATTCACTACTGGGTCCTAGGTGCGGATGAGTTTCGACGCACGAAGGTCTGGCCACCCTCAGGCATGACACAACAAGTCTTGTACTTCGCCGCCGACGGACACCTCACCGATGCGCCCGGGCTGGCGGGCGTGGACCGAAAAGACATCGATCTGACAACCAGCAGTGGCCCGAGTTCGCGCTGGGCTGGACAAAAGTGGGGCCTGCCTGCTGATTACGGCGATCGCGCCAAGCCCGATGAGCGCTTGATGACCTACGACAGCGAGCCGATGAAATGCGATATGGAACTCGCCGGCATTCCGGTGCTCGGCTTGGACGTGGCCGCGTTGTCGAGCGACCCGGCCTTCTTCGTCTACCTCGAAGACGTCGCGCCGGACGGCCAGGTGACCTTCCTCACCGAGGGTCAGTTCAGGGCGCTTCATCGCAAGATTGCTGACCCGTTAACGTTGCCCTACGACCAGGGCCCGGCACCGCACAGCTTCGCCCGCGCTGATGCGCTGGAGACATCACCCGGCGAACGGATGCGCGTCGAATTCGCATTGAGTTCGGTCGCGGCTGTCATTCGAGAAGGCCATCGCATCCGCATCGCCATCGGCGGTGCCGACACCCACATGTTCATGACCTATTCCAACGGCGGCACGGAACGCTTCGATGTGTTTTACGGGGCCGGTTGCAGCACGCTCACCTTGCCGTTGCGGCCTTGGGTCGAACAGGAACACGGAGCACATGCTGGATGAACGACCCCATTGGATCAACTGCAAGGAGTCGGCGTGATTGACACGACCTTCACCCGTACCCCCGAACTGCCTCGCCTAGCCGACTACCCGGCGCATTGGGCGCGCACCACACCCGATGGTGAAGCCGTGGTGGACGGTGCGCGCAGCATGACCTACGCCGAATTCGAACAACAGATTGACACGGCCGCAAGGTCGATGCTAGCCCTGGGCGTGAAGCGTGGGGACCGCGTGGCTATGCTGGCGACACCGTGCCAGGCGCACTTGGTCCACTACTTGGCGGCGGCGCGGCTGGGCGCCATCTGGCTGGGACTGAATCCGCGTTATCAGCTGAACGAACTGCGCCACGTACTCGGCGATGCCAGGCCCAGCATGGTGGTAGCGATGCTTGAGATCGAGGGGCGAACCTATTGCGATGAGTTCGCCACGCTGCGTGCCGAGGTCCTCGCTGACCTGCCCTTAGTGGCGTTGCACGGCTCGGCACCAGGTTTCATGAGCTGGGATGACTTCATGACGAGCGGCACCGGAATGGATAGCGCGACTCTGAAAGCGGCTGCGGCTGCCGTTTCGGCCGATGATGCAGCGCTGATCGTCTACACCTCGGGCAGCACCGGTGCCCCCAAAGGTGCATTGCTCAGCCACAGGGCGATCGTCACCAGCGCACGCATCCAATGCGAACATTGGTGGGGCGACCCGTTTCGCCTTCTCAACTTTGCTCCGATCAATCACATCGGTGGTGCGATCCAACTGACCTGCCATGCGATCGTCGCCGGTGGCACCAACGTGCTGATGCCGCGCTTCGACCCGATCGCCATGCGGGCGGTGCTGAAGGAGGAGCGCATCACCGTGCTGCACCTGGTGCCGACGATGTACCAATTGCTGCTCGAGAAGGGTTTGCCTTCGCGCGAGGACATGGCCTCACTGCAAGCCATGATCTGGAGTGGTGCGGCGGCGCCACGTTCCCTGATCGAGCAACTGCGCCGGTATTGTCCTCATCTGTTCACGAGCTATGGCTTGACTGAGACCGGCGCCGAGGTGCTGTACACGGCAGCCGGTGCGAGTGACGAGACGCTCGCGCTGAGTGTGGGCAAGCCAGTGCCGCAGATCCCGTTGCGGCTGGGTCTTCTCGACGGCAGCGGCGAAGCTGCCGAGCCCAGTGGAGAAATCCAGGTGCAGGGGCCGACCGTGATGAGCGGGTACTTCGGGAATCCGCAGGCCACTACCGCTGCGTTCACGGCCGATGGCTGGCTGCGCACCGGCGACATCGGTGAACATCGGAACGACGGCAGCTACCGCATCACCGGCCGCATCCGAGAGATGTACAAGAGCGGTGGCTACAACATTTATCCCCGCGAAGTGGAACTGGTTCTTGAGCGTCACCCAGGGGTGGCCATCGCTGCCGTCGTCGGTGTGCCCGACCCGGTCTACGGCGAGATCGGACACGCCTGGATCCTGGCCGGCACCTCTCCAGTCGACGCCGCCGAGTTGGAGGCGTTCTGCCGCGAGCATCTGGCCAACTACAAGATACCCAAGCGCATCCATGTGCACAGCGAATTGCCGATGCTGCCAATCCACAAAGTCGACAAGGCCGTGCTGTGTCGTTGGTCTGTCCAAGGCCACCCCTTCCCGCCTGAGCTTGGCAGCGCCACCATGAAGGAGACGCCATGACCTCTACGCCTGCTGCACCCCTCAAGATCGACAACGACAACGCCGTCGAGTTCAAGCCCGCCCAAGCGGACGAGTACGTGCCGCGTGAAGAAATGGTGCCGAAGCGCAACTGCACCAAGGTGTTTACGGTATTGATGATCCATAAGGGAGCATCTCAAGCGTCGATGGTGCTGGATCGCACGCCCTATGCAGTGGGCAAAGTGACCCGCGTGGCGCCCCGTCCTCGGGCGGACATGGTGCTTCAAAACGTGCGCGGCAACCACAACCAGCCGGCCGACTATGTGAAAGCCACGCAGCGCGCGCTCCGCGCCCACGCGGTCACGAGCTTTGTTGATCTGCCGGTGGTGCCCGCTCAGCTCCCGTAAGCCCAGTCAACAGATTCAACCCACATTCGCACCGGAGTATGACTATGGCAGCGATTTCCGCCTCTCCCGACAGAGTGTTCCCATCCGAGCCATCGGCGCAACCTGACGCCACCCCGGCGTCCTGGTATGGCTTGGCCGTGCTAATCGCGGTGGCGTTGTACAGCGTCGTCGACCGGCAGGTCTTCGTACTGATGGCTGAGCCCATTCGCGTGAGCATGGGGCTGAACGACTTCCAGCTCGGCCTGCTCAATGGCCTGGGCGTCTCCTTGTTCGCGGCTATCGGCGGCTACCCGATCGGCTGGCTGGCCGACAGGTATGACCGCCGCATTGTGCTAGCCGGCTGCATCGTGGTTTGGTCCCTGGCCGTCGTGGCCTGCGGGCTGGCTCAGAGCTTCCCGGCGCTGCTGCTGGCCAGCGCGATGGTGGGTGCCGGGGAGGCTAGCATTGTGCCGATCATGTTCTCGATGATCCCCGAGTTGTTCCGCAACGCGAAACGGCGTTTCGCGAATTCGCTGAACATGGTAGTCGGCCGGCTAAGTACCGGGCTGCTCATCGCCTTCTGTGGACTGCTTTCCCAAATCGCCGAGGCATCCCGGCCATATCTGCCCGCAGCCCTGCAAGGCATGGAGAACTGGCGGTTGACGTTCTTCTGGGCAGCGTTGCCGGCACCCTTGTTCGTTCTGCTGCTGTTGTGGCTGCCTGTTCGCGGCCGAGCCATGGAAGTTACTGCGGCGGTGCTTGACCATCCAGCCCCACCCGACAACCTCGGGATTCTTCCCTTCTTGCGTGCCAATGGCACCAGCCTGGGTGTCATCTTGGCGGCACTGACTCTGACCACCATGGGTTTGACCGCAGTATCGGTATGGCTACCTGTGGTCGCGATCCGCCAGTTCGGCGCAACGCCGCCGCAGGTGGCCAACGCGCTTGGTCTGGCGATGTTCGTGGCCGCCGCAATGGGCATGCTGTTCACGGTATACGGCATGCGTTGGATGGCGCCGCGGGTCGGCTCCCGGCTGCCGGTAATTGCCCTGGCGCTGGCATCGGCAACTTCCGGTCTGGCGCTGTTGCCATTGCCTTTTGCCTCCAGCATGAACGGCCTGTTCATCATCTACGGCCTGCACATGATTTTCCTGATGATGGGCATCATGACGTACCCGACAGTGTTGCAGGAACTGGCACCTGCACATCTGCGAGCGCGCATGTTCGCGATCTTCGGTGTGGTCAGCATCGTGTTTCCATCGATGATGCCGCCCTTGGTCGGCGCGTTGGCCGACCACTTCAATCAGTTGCCTAACAGCCTCTTAATCGTGACCGCGGCCTGCAGCGCGATCTTGTTGCTACTGTCAGCGGCGCTGTTCGTTTGGGGTGCGCGGCGTTACGAAGACACCGTGCGAGCGGCGGCACACGCCTAGTACCCGTTATGGAAGTGTTTGCCTCAGGAATTTCACTTATGACAGAGGTTGGCCAACGAAAACGAACTTCAAATCTGACTGGCCGTTTGCGCCTCTAAGTCAGTGACCACGAACGACCGCTTCCCAAGACAGTAGTCGACATGATTGGGCACTTTGTTCACGGTCACGAGCGTCGGCTGACCGGCAGCCCAATTTGATGAGGCACCGAACGTCAAGTTTCGGGAGAGCACTTCAAGGTGCCCGTGGGCTCTTGGGGACTATCAGGAGACGGTCTAGCCCATGCTCCAGCGCGGTCATGGAAAGAGCGGGTTTCTTGTCAGCGGTCTGCCAGCGGTTGAAAGGTCCGCTTGTGACTTGTCGCATTGAATTTGAAAAAGGACCACCTCTTGGACGAGTTCACCACTGAGAACCGAATGTGCTTCGCAACTGCTCAAGCTGGTCCGTATCGAGCGCTGCGATTGCCTGACCGCCGCGCCAAAACAGCTTGGCGGTCTCCTCCAGTTCTTCGAGCGTGGCCATGGCTTGGGCCGCCGACTCGTGCCACACGTTTGGACCCAAGCGCTCCAACATCACCGCCCGTATTGCCACGTCTTTGCTGGCATAGTGCTCGATGGCTTGCTGTACGCGCTGCGCGGTTTGAGGCGAACCGGGGCGATCGTAGGGAATGACCGGCACTCGCCCTACCTTCATCACAAAATAGGGTGTGATGGGCGGCAGCAATTCCTTGAACTCTTCTTGCTCGCTCATTGCACCTTGCTGATGCAGCGTCAGCGCGACGCAGTGCGTACTGTGCGTGTGAATGACGCAGCGAACCTTATTGTTCAACTTGGCTGCAGTGGCATAAATACGCGAATGCAAAAAAAAGGTCTTGCTGGGCTCATCGCCGGCGACGTGCTCGCCTTGTGCATTTAGCCGCGACAGGCGGCCTGGGTCCAGAAAGCCAAGACAGGCGTCGGTCGGCGTGATGAGAAAGCCGCCACCTGCCTGATCGTCAAGTCGATAGCTGATGTTGCCAGCACTGGCGTGCACATAGCCACGATCAAACAGACTCTTGCCAACGCGGCAAATCTCGTCGCGTGCCTGGTTTTCGGTCAAAGGCTGGCTCATGACAAGAGATCAAAGGCACGGGAAAAAATATCGGGCGCGCCAAAGTTGCCGGATTTCAATAAGAGATGCAGCGGCCGGCGATCCAGTCCGGTGACGGCATGGCACCAGGGCACGCCCGGGGCCACCTGCATGCCCACCTGCATGCGGTCAATACCCAGGGCTTGCACGCAAGCACCCGACGTTTCGCCACCCGCCACAATCAGTTGCCCAACACCGCGCTCAACCAGGCCTTTGGCGATGCGGGCGATGGCCTGCTCCACCAGTTCACCTGCGGCTTGCACGCCAAGGCGCGCCTGCGCGGCTTTGACCGCCGTCGCATCGGCTGTGGAATACAGCAGAACCGGCTGCCGGCCCAGTCGCTCACTGGCCCAGTCGAGCGCTTGTTTTACTAAGTTGGCGCCACCGGCAAGTTCCAAGGGATCGATGGCAAACGCTGCCAGGCCGGCGTCAATGAAGTGACGCACCTGTGCGTTGGTCGCCACCGAGCAACTGCCCGACAGGACCGCCGTAAAACCCTGCGCGGCTGGCAAGGTGCTGGCAAAGGCTGACGGTTGAACCAAGAAATTCGCTGGCAGGCCAATCGCCAGGCCGGATCCGGCGGTGAGCAGCGGCAGGCTGGCCAGAGCACGGCCCAGCACCAACAAGTCGGCGTTGGATAAGGCATCCACGATGGCAATTCCCACCCCTTGCGCGCGCAGTTGTTGCACGCCTTGCGCAATCGCCGCCTCGCCCTGCGCGACCACGCTGTAGTCCAACAACCCCACTTTGCGTTGGCACTGGGCCTGCATCACACGCACCAGGTTGGAGTCGGTCATCGGCGTGAGCGGGTGGTTGCGCATGCCGGACTCGGCCAGTAAGACATCGCCAACAAAGAGATGCCCTTTGAACACGCTGCGCTGGTTGTCCGGAAATGCAGGTGTGGCCACCGTGAAATCGACTCCCAGCGCATCCATCAGCGCCTCGGTGACCGGTCCGATATTGCCCCGCGCCTCACCGGTATAGACGCTGTCAAAAGTGGAGCAGTACTTGAAATAGATTTGCTGCGCGCCCTGCGCCTTGAGCCAGTGCAAGGCGGCTAGCGACTGGGCAACGGCTTGCTGTGGTGGCAAGGTGCGCGACTTGAGCGCCACCACCACAGCGTCATCAGGGGTAGTGAGCGCCTGCTCCGGCACGCCAATCGTCTGCACAACCCGCATACCGGCGCGCACCAGGTTATTGGCCAGATCGGTCGCACCGGTGAAGTCGTCGGCGATGCAACCCAGCTTCAAGGATGTTTTTGCGCCAGCGGCGCCCTCAGTCGTCATGCTTCGATTTTCCCGTATCCGTTGCGTTCCTTGTGAGACTGAAAACCTGGATTTTCTTGTCCACTACCCAGGCCGCAGTGTGTGCATTGAACTGAATAAAGTGTGGTGCAGCCAGATGCGCCTTGAAAGCTTCCTCGCTGTCATACACCTCGTAGAGAAAGATGACGCCATCAGAGGCATCGCTCTCACACACGTCAAACTGGCGGCAGCCAGGTTCTGTGCTCAAGGACGTGAGCGCATTGTGCTGCATCGCCTGCATGAACGCCTGATAGTGCGAAGCATGAATCTTGAACCAGACGGTGACCACGTACATGGCATCAACCCATGGACGCCAACAGACGCGGCAGCCAACTCGTCAACGCCGGAACATAGGTCACCAATATGACGACGCTGAAGGTGGCAGCCATCATCAGCCAGAGGTGGCGGGTAATCTCGCCGATCCCGGCGTTGGCCAATTTGGCGGCGACAAACAGCGTGCCCCCTACAGGTGGCGTGTACAGCGCTATGGCCAGGTTGGCAGTCATGATGACGCCCATATGCACGAGGTCCATTTTGAAAGCCATGGCCAGCGGCAGAAACAAGGGCGCGGCCATCAGCAAGGCTGGCAAAGGCTCGATAAAGATGCCCAATAGAAGCAGCGCCACGTTGAGCATCAGCAGAAATACCCACTTGACGTGCGCCACCGAGCCGACCCAGTCGGCCAGTTGCTGCGCCACGCTTTCCGCGGTGATGAGCCAGGCCAGTGCACCCGTTGCACCAATCACCAGCATCACCGTAGCACTGGTCATGAAGGCTTTAAGCAGCAAATGCGGGATATCCTTGAACGACATGTCCTTGTAGAGAAACATCGACACTGCCAGACCATAGGCCACCGCCACCGCGGCCGCCTCCGTTGGCGTGAAGTAACCCGACCAGATACCGCCGACAATAAAGACCGGCATCAGCAAGGCGGGCCCCGCACTCCAGCCGGCGCTGGCAATGGCACGCAGTGAAGCCGGTTTACCGCCAGGGTCGACCCCGGTTTTCTTGCCATGCCACATGCACACCGCGATCAGCGCAGCGCCCGACAACAGGGCCGGAATCAGTCCCGCCATGGACAAGGTGCGCATCGATACGCCAGACACGAAGGCGTAGACAAGAAAGGGGATGGACAGCGGCATCAGCAAGGCCAGAGTCCCAGCGACTGACACCAGGGCCGCCGCAAAGCCCCGCGAATAGCCGCGTGCCAGCATGGCCGGAATGACGAGCGAGCCAATGGCCGCCGTGTCGGCAATCGCTGAGCCGGAAACGCCTCCAAACAGCAGGCAAGAAATGACGGTCACAACTCCCAGCCCGCCAGGCAGCCAGCCAAACAAGACATTGGCAAATTCCACAATGCGCTTGCCTACTCCACCTTGCGCCAGCAACTCGCCGGTGAAGACAAAGAGCGGAACGGCAATCAGGATAAAGGGCTCGACGCCACCAATGAAGGAAAGAAAAATGCTCTCCAACGGGTACTGCATGCCGTAGATCGCAACGATTCCGACTGTTGTTGCCAACAATGCAACCATGAGTGGAATACCGGCCAGGGCCAGCGCAAAAAATGAACCAAAAATGACCAGAGACAACATGGTGGGTTCCTTTTTTTTCAGGCGTCGGGGTAGCGTTGTTCACGCGGCACGCCGCGCAAAATCTGGATCAGGTCCCAAATCACGAAGACCCCCATCAAACCCATACCTAGCGGCAGCGGCATGTACTGCCAAGCCATCGGCCACTCCAGCGTAGTGAGCACATTGCCCCAGCTACTCTGGACAATGCGTACACCATAGAAAAAGACCACCAGCACGACCAGCAAGGTGAAGCCTTGCACTGCGGCATCGGCCCAGCGTCGACCCGCCGGTTCGAGCTTGTCCAGGAACTCGTTGATCGACATGTGGGCGCCACGCTGGGCCGCTGCTGCGCCACCCAGAAAAGTAACCCACACCATCAACAACTCACCGAGTTCGGTCAGCCAGGCCAGATCCCTGCCAGCAGCATGCATGACCACGTTGACAAAGATGAGCACCGCCAGGATGCCCCCCAGACAGATGACAGACCAGTCCACCAGGTGTCCAGTCCACCGAACCATCGACGGTACCGGTTTCGGTTGCGGCTCGTCAGTAACAGGCACAGCTTGGGTTGCTTGCATGGCGATCAACCTCGTGTTTGCGTTACTTCACAGCCTTGCGTACGGCTGCAGCTTCGGCCAGCACCGCATCCACATCGGCACCATATTTTTCGCGCGCTTTTGCATAGACCGGCTCGACCGCTTTGCGGAACGCCTCGGTGTTGGGCTTGCGATTGATCTTGGCTCCCTTGGACGCCATTTCAGCGAGCAACTTCTCGTCGTTGTCCTTGATCATGTTGCGCTGAAAGGGCGCCACTTCGATAGCGGCACGCTGGACCGCCTTCTGATCGGCGGCGGACAGTCGCTGCCAGGTCTTCTCGGAGATTGCCATCGGAATCGGGCTGTACACGTGGTTCGTCAGCGTCACGTGCGGTGCCACCTCGTAAAACTTATTGGACGCAATCGTGTCGATCGGATTTTCCTGGCCTGACACCGCGCCTTGCTGGATCGCCAAATAGACCTCGGGCAGCGGCATGATCTGGATGCCAAAGCCCATGGCTTCGAGCTGCCAGCGCATCATTTCGTTGGGGAAGGTGCGCAGCTTCTTGCCCTTGGCATCGTCTGGTCCATTGAGCGGGTCGCGGGTCGTCATGTTGCGAAAACCCGCCTCCCAGGTGGCCAGAAACCGAAATCCCTTGGCCGGGGCCTTGTCAAACTGGGCTTTCAGCCACTTGGATTCATCGTAGAACTTCCAGCCCTGGGCGTAACTGTCGATGATGAAGGGCATCATGGTCAGGTTCAAGGTCGGCAGTTGGCCGGCGTAGGAGCCGGTGGCCGAGACCGTGAAGTCGATGCCACCCAACGCCAGTTGCTCAATGTTCTTCGGATCGTTGCCCAGTTGGCTGCAGCAAAACACCTGCACCTTGTAGCGGCCTTGGGTGTATTCCTCGACCTTCTTGGCAAATATCTGGGCGGCAGCCTGGCGCGCACCTTGTTGCTGGTCGGTGTGGCTGAACTTGAGTATCGTTTGCGAATAGGCGCTCAGTGCAAAGGCTGAGCCGGCGAGGGCGAGAACAAACTGTGTGATCGGTTTTGTCAACTTCATGGTGTCTCCTGTGGAGGGTTGGTGGTGGAATCAAAGGGGCGTCGGCGCAATCACTGGCGACCCTGTGGCGGGCGGGATAAAGTCTGAAATCACAATGCGCCTACCGGTCGCATGGGATGCATACAAGGCGTCCTGAATCAAAAGGTTTCTCAGGTAGTCGCGGGCACTGTTTTCCAGCGGAGCGCCTTGGCGCAAGTGCGCCAGCACATGGGCCTGCAGTGCGGTGCAGGCGCCGCCGAAGACACCTGGTGCATCGTGCGGGTAGCTGTGTTCGGCCTCCGGGCCGTGGTGCGGCTTCCACCACAGACGTGATTCGCCGTCCAGGCGCAGCACGCCACGCTCACCTTCGAGCCACATCTCGCCCATCGTGCGGCGCGGGTTGTCGGCGACATGGTCGTTCAGGCGGTTGCCGTCGAACAGGCCCTGGCGGTCGTCTTCAAACTCGAAGATCATCAGACCGCTGTCTTCGCCGGCGATCGCCGGGTTCAGACGACGCAGCCGCGCCGTCACCGCCACCACTTCGCCCATCAGGTAGCGGAAGGTGTCGATGAAGTGCACCGCCGTCTCGCGCACCAGGAACAGCGGCATCGTCTGGAAATAGGGCTGGCGCTCCAGGTAGGCCCGAGGGCCCTGGCCATCGCCCGGGCGCAGGCGGAAAGTGATGCCGTGCAGGCGGCCGAAGAACCCGATGTCGATCAGTCGCCGGCACTCGCGGAACCAGGGCGTGAAGCGGAAGTTCTCGTGCACCACCAGCAGTGTGTCGTTCGACTCGGCGAATGCGGTCAAGGCCTCGGCCTGGACGCGATCGACGCCGAAAGGCTTCTGGCAGATCGTCGGGATGCCCCGCTCCAGCGCCGCGCGCACGGCGGGCGCCTGCACCTCGGGTGGAAGCACCACGTCGACCAACGTCGGGCGAACAGTATCAAGCATCCGCGCGAGGTCGGTGTAGACCTGGGTCACGCCGAAACGCGCGGCCAACTGCGCGGCATTCGCAATGCTGCGGTTGCACATCGCGACCACCGGCGAGCCCGCGTCACGCCAACCTTCAAATTGGAACTGCGCCCAGTAGCCGGCGCCGACCACGGCAATGCGTTCGGTCATTTCACAGCCCCCCGATCACGGCGCGAGTGATGTCGGCGGTACTGCTGGTGCCGCCGAATTCCCGCGGGCACACGATGCCGGTCTCGAACGCCGCCTGCACCGCGGCCTCAATCGCGCGGGCGCCGTCTGCCAGCGCCTGGTCGGCATGCCGCACCGCCAGCCAGTCGAGCATCATCGCCACTGACAATAGCATCGCGGTGGGGTTGGCAATGCCTTGGCCGGCGATGTCGGGCGCCGTGCCGTGGGCCGGTTGAAACAGCGCGTGCCGGTCACCGATATCTGCGGAAGGTGCCATCCCCATGCCGCCAACCAGTGCCGCGATCAGGTCCGACAGAATGTCGCCAAACATGTTTTCCGTAACAAGGACATCGTAGGTCCAGGGCTTCATGACCAGGTTCAGCGCCATGGCGTCTACATAGGCGCTGTCGGCCGCCATGCCAGGATGCTTCGCCGCGGTCTCCTCGAAGATCTTTCTCCAGAACGCCATCGAAGCAAACACGTTGGCTTTGTCAACGCTGGTTACCCGACCGGGCCTGCCCTTTTGCGCGGCCCGCTGTTCAGCCAGCTTGAAGGCAAACTCGCAGATCCTCGCGGTTCCTTTGCGCGTGATCTGCATCGTGTCATAAACGCCGTCGGCGCGCGTTTCACTCCGACCCCGCGCATAGAACAGGCCTTCGGTGCTTTCGCGCACGAGCACCAGGTCAATCTCTGCTGCCTTGGGACTGGCCAGCGGTGTGGGTAAACCCTTGAACGTGCGAATGGGGCGCACGCCGGCATACAGGTCAAAGTGGAACCGCAGGTCGAGTTGCGGAATGATTTCGGTGCCATCGGCACCACGCACATGTGGCAGGCCCATGGCGCCGAACAGGATGGCATCGGCCTCGTCGCACACCTTGAGTGTGGACTCAGGCAAGGCGACACCGCTCTCGACGTAATGCTGGGCGCCGGCCTTCTGGTAGGACAAGGCAAACTTGACACCAATGCGCGACTCAGCGGCCCGCAGCACCTGCTCGGCCGCTTGCATGATCTCGCTACCAATGCCGTCGCCAGGCAGAACCGCGATTTGATAATGTGATTTCATGGAAATGTGTTTGGTTCGAAATGGATTTACATCTGTTGCAGCCGGAACTTTTCGAAGATCACCAGCAGTTCGCGGCTGGCCCGTTCTCGGTGTTCGCGATTGACCACCGCAGCGCCTGGCGCATCACCCTGCTGCAGCCGCTCAACCAGGGCCATATGCTCTTGTGTTGAGTTGACGGGTTTGGGCCGCAGGCGCAGCGTGAACATGCGCGCCCGGTGTGCACGGTCCCAAAAACTCATGACCGCATCAGACAGTAGTTTGTTGCCCGCCATCAGCGCCAGTTTTTCATGGAACGACTCGTCTGCCCGCGCCCAGGCATCCAGGTCATCCAGCCGCAAGGCCTTTTCCATGTCCTTGGTTGCAGCAATCAGTGGCTTGAGTTCGGTCGCGCTTGGCTTGCGTGTGGCCAGAAGCTCGGCTGCCATGCTCTCCAGCGCGGTCAGTATCTGGTAGATTTCTTTCATATCGGTGGGCGACACCGGCAGCACCCGCATGCCACGGCGGGGAGCGACCTCGACCAGCCCTTCGCCGGCCAGCCGCATCAAGGCTTCGTGCACCGGTGTGCGGCTCATGCCCAACTGCACGGCAATTTCCTGCTCCAGTGCCTGGTATCCCGGCGACCAGACGTTGTCCAGAATTCGACGCCGGATATTTTGATAGGCAACGTCTGCCAAGGTGCCAACATCAGCCACAGGATCGACTTCGGGTGTCATGGGTGCTTTCTCAGGGAACGCTGGGGTAATTCCAATGCACCGGGGGATGCCCGGCCACTGGCATACGGATGTTGGCTATGGCGTCGCCGAGCAGGCATCCCAGATAACCTGTTCTGAGATCGGCTCCGCCAAAGGCCAGACTGGAAATGTTCTTCAATACCGTGCTGTGCACATTGTCCAGGTGAGGGCGTCCCATTTCATTGGCCTCGAAGGCCGTCTCGACCCAGGCCAGATGATCCGGATCGACATCACTGAGCCACTGTTGCTGCTGGCCATCGAGGGCGACGCGGATCAGAGTGTTGCTGACGATGCTGACTACCCAAACCTGCCCGTCAGCATCAAATGCCAAGCCGTCGGGGTAGATACCGGCGCCAAAGTCGGTCACTACCTGCTTGGCTCCCAATGCGCCGTCGGCCAGAATCGGAAAGCGCGACAGGCGCCTGGAAAAGGTCTCGTTGACGTAAAGCCACTGGCCACTCGGGTCGACCAGACATTCGTTGGTGTAGCCCAGGCCATCGGCCACGATGCGGGAACCTTTCTCGTCCACCATGATGACAAAACCATCCTGACAGGACCGGCGGTAGCCCAGGGCGCGGGGCGTTAAACGCGTGCTGACCGTGATCCAGATGCGCCCCAGAGCATCTTCGGTAACGAAGTTGGTCGGAGGCAAATCCACACCCTCAACGCTGCGCAAAAACGGCTGGGTCTGCCCATCGCGGGTCAACCGAAACACGCCACCCTGCTCGGCACCCAGGTGGGCCAGCAGAAAGGATCCGTCGGCCACGAGTGCAATACCGTTGGGCTTGAGCGCTTCGCCATCCACCGGCTGCCCAAGGTAAACAGCTTGGCTCCCGTCCGCCCTGACGTGCGCCACGCCACCGCGCCAGTCAGCCGTGTAAATGTCACCTGTCGCGGTTGCCAGAACACACTCCGGACGGACCAAGCCGGTGCCAGTCCAACGCACGTTTTGCAATGACATTTGCTTGTCATCGGCGAACGGTTTGGTTGGGTTTTGAAGCGCTGACAAAGTGGACACCCAAAGGAGTTGTTTGGCTAATTCTGAATTTATGTATGCGTTAATGTATGCATTAAACTTCAAAATGATTACAGGGTTTACCCTCGCTTCATTGGATTTCACAGCGCGCCGCGCACGTTTTGGTGTCAGGCCTCAGCGGTATGTGACTCCGCAAAGAGGAATCGAGGTTTGGCGGTCACATGGTCGCTTGGCTGTAAATGTGAATTCACCTTACCGCAGGCATAAGCAGTGAACAGCCGGCCAGGTCAAGGAAGATGAGCCCGTAACTTGTGCGACCGCTTTGGCTCCCCTGACCCTCGTCACGACCGACCGCTCCCGCAGGTCATGACAGTCGGCTCAGGGCACCAAGGAGACCGACATGCATTCGATGCAACGGAGCCAAACGCCAAACTCAGAAAGCACCGTTGCAGATCTTCAGACTTGACACACCAGAAGGTCACGCCAAATCAGTTCCTGACCAGGTCCAGAAGGCCTGCTGCGAACGGCAGTTTCCCCCGGACTAGGCGCGCAGCTTAAAATCCGCGGCATCCAAGGAGCGTTGCAGCGGGTCGATTCACCCGTCAGGCTTGGATATTTCGCAACGACGCTCACCTGCTTTTTTCAGGTTTACAGGTGAGATGCATGTCCGATACCCTTGTTCCCCCCATGAGATTGTCCGGCCTGGAGCCGGTGACGATTGGCGCTTCCTATTCGGTCGAGGACAGAGCTGAAGGTCTGTCCCCACGTGCTTCGTTTATCAACATTGGCGAGCGCACCAATGTGACGGGCTCCAAGGTCTTTGCCCGCATGATTCTGAACGGCGAGTTCGAGCAGGCGCTGGCCGTGGCACGCCAGCAGGTGGA
>CAIYMN010000027.1 GCA_903927295.1 uncultured beta proteobacterium
CTTGTCGGCGCATGCTTGTACCAATTGGGCCAGACGACGTGCCCTCGTTTCGGGTTGCCTGGCGCTGATGACCCAGTAGGTGATGATCTTTCTGTAGCTAGGAGCAACTGTCTCGAAATACTTCCAGGGTAAGCGTCCGCGCTGTACCGTTCTTGACTTGAGCGCGTCTTGCCGTCAGATGTCCATTACGTGGCTCAGCATTGCGAACGGGACACGCCAGCCGGGGCCACCATCGCAGTCGACGGAAGCGGTTCGCTGATTGATGCGCGTAATCGTTCCGATTTGTGGCTGCAGATACTTGTCCGTAAACGAAACTTTGTCTCCTCGGCGGAAGTCATTGGGGCCAAGTTTTTTGGGCGCTGGTTGGTCGTTGGCGGGTGATGAGCTTTCGATCGGCTCGTTGTTGTCACCTGGATCGATGGCTGCGTAGGACAACTTCCACTGCAACCTGCTGGCTTCCTCGTTGACGGTTACCTGCGAGTCTTTCATGGCGACCACCTTGCCAGAGCGCATCTGACCGGTGCGCCAATCCATGAACTGTACGGACTTGCCCAAGTTGAGCTTGTTGCGTATGGCGACGATGCGTCTGGGGTCAGCCAACAGTCGGTCAATGATGCTGCTGAGCTCGAAGAGTTCGAGGCTGCTGGCGTTTGACAGCGCCTCAATCAGCTTGGTGTCATTCATGGACACCATTTTGCCAAAGGTGCAGCTTCTCAGGCCGCCAGGCGCAAGTTCTGGCTGGCGGCGTTGAGCCGCTGGGCAAGCGCCCACGGCAACAACTCTGCCACCCGGTTTATGGGGTGATCTGCGATGCGACCCAGCACATGACGCAGGTAGGCATAGGGATCAACACCGTTGAGTTTGCAGGTCCCGATCAGACTGTAGATGACCGCCGCACGGGCGCCACCGCTGTCGGAGCCGAAGTGCAAGTAATTCTTGCGCCCCAGCACCACCCCGCGCAGGGCACGCTCGGCCGTGTTGTTGTCAATCTCAATGCGGCCATCGTCGACGTAAACATTCAGGGCGCGCCAATTGCTTAGCGCGTAGCCAATGGCCAATGCCATGGGCGACTTGGCCGAGAGCTGCGACAGGGTCTCGGTCAGCCAGCGATACAGTTGCTCAAGCAGCGGTCTGGCATGCGTCTGGCGGTAACCGTGGCGTTGATCAGCGGGTTTGCCACGGACCTCCTGCTCGATGGCGTAGAGCTCGCCAATGCGCAGCAACGCCTGGTGGGCCAGCGTACCGAGCGCGTGGTCCTGGCGCTCATGGACTTCGTAGAACTTCCTGCGGCAATGCGCCCAGCACGCAGCCTCAATGATTCGGCCGTCCGCAAAGATCCGGTCATAACCAGCATAGGCATCGGCCTGCAATACCCCCGCAAAGCCGCTCAAATGACGTCTTGGATTCTCACCCTTGCGGTTCTCGGAATATTGGTACCAAACCGCCGGTGGCGAGGGATCTGCCCACGTTCGGTCATCCCTGGCATATACCCATAGTCGTGCA
>CAIYMN010000028.1 GCA_903927295.1 uncultured beta proteobacterium
GGGTTTTTCCGAATGCTGCCTGGACGAGGCGCTGGCCTGGGCGCGTCAGCGCAAGACCTTTGGCACGGCGCTGGTCGATCATCAGGTGATTCGCCACAAGTTGATGGACATGAAGATGCGCATCGAATCCACCCGGGCCTGGCTTGATTCGGTGTCGGCACGCGCCGACGCTGGCATCAAGGGCGCGGCGTGGGTGGCAGAGGTTTGTCTGCTCAAGAATCACGCCACGCAGACCATGCAGTTTTGCGCCGATCAGGGCGTGCAGATTCTCGGTGGCATGGGCTTTATGCGTGGCACCGCCTGTGAGCGCATCTACCGCGAGGTCAAGGTGATGATGATCGGCGGCGGCACCGAAGAGATCATGAAGGAACTGGCCTCGCGCCAGCTCGGTCTGTGACAATGGCACCATGATCAAAAAAGCTGCGCCTCCACCGGACCTGGAGTTCGAACCGGAATTTGTGACGGGGTTGAAGAAAATCTTTGAGGAAATGATCATCTTCAACCAGGTCATAGGCCTGAAAGTCACCTCGCTCAAACCGACCGAGGTCAGAGGGCGCATCGACATGAAGCGTGAGTTGATCGGGCATTTCGCCTTCAACCGTTTGCATGGCGGCGTCATCAGCGCGGGACTCGATGCAATGGCCGGACTGGCGGTGATGGCAGCGATCGGTGCGCGTCACATGGATGAGGCGCCAATACAGCGCCTGCACCGCTTTGCCAAGCTCGGCACGATCGACCTGCGAGTCGACTATCTGCGCCCTGCCATCAGTGATCACTTCGAGCTGCGCGCCGAGGTGATGCGCCTGGGCTCGCGCGTGGCCTCTACCCGCATGGAGTTCCTGGGTGCCAACGGCGAACTGCTGTCCACCGGCACCGCAGCCTACATCCTTTCCTGAGTCAGGTGTGCCGCTGGCGCGGCAATGTCAACACCGGTGATGTAAACAGTACCCGTAAAACTCGATATGACAGCGCCGTCAGCGCGCGTGACATCAACCCGATAGACAGCCAGTTTGCGCGACCTCGATACCTCGGTGGCGCGGGCCTGCAGGCAGTCGCCCAAACGCGCGGCGTGCTGGTAGGTTACGTGCGCATCAATGCCGGCTGCCACCTTGCCGTAGGAGTTGGAAGCCAGCCCGAAAGCGCTGTCGGCCAGTGCAAAGACCAGGCCACCGTGACACGTGCCGTTGAAGTTCAGGTGCTGCTCCTGCAAGGTCAGGTTCACCGTGGCGTGGCCTTTGCCGGCTTCGGTGCAGCGGATGCCCAGTGACTGCGCGAACGGATCGACGGACGCCAGATGCATCACCAGCGCGGTGGAGTCCAGCGCCACTGCCGCCTTGGGCGGTCGACGAACTGCTAAACGCCGACCATGACCGGCCACCGTGGCGTGTTGGGCAATCGAATCAAGCAGTTCCACCACACCTGCTGCGGTCGTGGCGCACGACTGGAGAACCGGGACCGTCCATGTTCCTTGCGCTTGCGCCGATCGCAGATGCAGCATGTCCTTCAGGTCGCGTGCGGTCGCGTTGGCTCCGGGTAAATCCGACTTGGTGACGACCAGCAGGTCGGCGATTTCCAGAATGCCGGCCTTGATCGCCTGCACGTTGTCGCCCATGCCCGGGGCGCAGGCGACGAGTCGGGTGTCGGCCACGCGCATGATCTCGACTTCAGACTGCCCGGCACCCACGGTTTCGATGATGATGGTGTCAAAGCCTGCTGCATCCATCACATCGACGATTTCTTCCGTGCTTTGCGACAAACCTCCCAGATGACCGCGTGTGGCCAGCGAGCGGATGAACACGTTGGCGTGCGCCCCATGCTCGCCCATGCGGACACGGTCTCCCAGTACCGCGCCGCCGCTGATCGGGCTTGACGGATCGACCGCTACCACCGCGATGCGCTGACCGCGCGCCAGCAGTTCACCCAACATGGCGTGAACCAGCGTTGACTTGCCGGCACCCGGCGCACCTGTGATGCCCAGCACGTGGGCGCGGCCCAGATGCGGCGCCAGTGCTTTGGAGACAACGCCAGCAGCGAGTTCACCATGCTCGATCAGGCTGATTGAGCGCGCCAGCACGCGCCGGTCACCTGCCAGCAGGGCGTCTGGCACGGCCCAATGGTGTTGAGGAAGTTTGGCCTGACTCACACGATCGCCTGCACGTGACCAAAGCCCATCTCTCGACGCAGCGTCTGGCAGATCTCGCCGTGGGTGCAACCTGCTTCGGCCGCCTCAACCACCCGACCGAAGACGTTGTCTTTGACGTCGCCGGCGGAGCGCGCCAACGCATCCAGCGCCGTGTGAACCGCAGACTGCGAGCGCTCGGCCTTGAAGTCCTTGAACTCGTCGATCAGCGTTTGCATGCTGGCGCGATCCGGGCGCGTGTTGATGGGGCGCGCGCTGCTGTCTTCTTCCACTTGGTAGGCGTTCACGCCCACCACCGTCTGCTCACCCGAGTCGACCTTCTGCTGGAACTTGCGCGCCGATTCACCAATCATGCCCTGCACCAGACCGCACTCGACCGCCTTGTACATGCCGCCCGCATCCTGCACGCGCTGCATCACGCCCTCAATCTGCGCCTGCATCTGGTCGGTCAGTGTTTCGACGTAGTAACTGCCACCCAGGGGGTCAATCACATCGGTCAGGTGCGCCTCTTCGCGCAGCACGTTTTGCGTGGCAATCGCAATGCGCGCGCCAAA
>CAIYMN010000029.1 GCA_903927295.1 uncultured beta proteobacterium
CCGTGATTTTCAGCTTGCCACCAGTGGCTTTTTCGACGTCGCCAGCAAACTGAGCGATATTTTCTGTGTGGAAATTGTTGGCCGGATACGCGGTCGGGAAGTCCCACTTGGTTTGGGCAGATGCGCTGCCACTCATCAGGGCGATGGTGATGGCGGTGGTGCTTAAGGCGAACAGACGACGTTTCATAAAAACTCCGGTTGAATTTGGTTGGCGAATCGGGTACCTAAATGTAAGGCATGCGGCGTCGACTTAAGCGCCTTTGACCTCGGTGTTTTCCCTAAATGTCAACAAATTGTCGATAAATTGTTCTTGTGCTGCCTACAATCCTTTTCACGCAACAAAGATGCCAACCAGGAGTTTGTTCATGGCCAAAAAATCAGCGCTACCGGTATCGACTGCGCTGCAGGCGGCGCAAGCAGCGCCCATTGTCTCGTCAGCCCATCTGGTATCTCCGCGCAGCGCCGAGATGAGTGAGTTCGAGTTCGGCCTGATCGTGGCCGGTAACGCCTTTCACCGCTGGATTGCACACTGCATGAGCAGCGCTGGTTTGAAAGACCTGACGCCGCTGGATGTGCTGGTGCTGCATCACGTAACGCACCGTGCCCGCGACAAACGGTTGGCCGACATCTGTTTCATCATGAATGTGGAAGACACTCACCTGATCAATTACTCGCTGAAGAAGTTGCAGAACCTGGCGGTGGTGGCATCGCGCAAGAACGGCAAGGAGGTCACGTACGCCGCCACGGATCTGGGGCGCAGCTACGTGGCGCGTTACCGCGAAATCCGTGAATCCTGTCTGATCAATGCGCTCAACGCCGACGATGCGCTGAATCGCGACATCGGTGAGTTGGCCCGTCTGCTGCGTCTTCTCTCCGGTATTTACGACCAGGCGGCACGCTCGGCGGCCAGTCTGTAGAGAGGGTCAGGCGTTGACTCACCCCATGGCATTCCTGGGCATCCTGATGCTGGATACGCGCTTTCCGCGGCCGCTGGGTGATATTGGCAATCCGGCAACTTTTGAGCAGATGCAGATTCCTGTGCGTTACCGCACGGTGCAAGGTGCCAATCCACAGAAAGTGGTCAGAGGAAGCGCGGCGTTGGCGCTGCAACCTTTTGTGGCCGCGGCGCTGGATTTGGTGGAGCAGGGCGCGAGCATGCTCAGCACCAGCTGCGGTTTTCTGGCGCGCTACCAGCGTGAATTGCAGGCTGCCGTGCCTGTGCCTGTCATCAGTTCGAGCCTGCTCTGGCTCAGTTCGCCCGAGTTGTCCGGTGAGCGCTGCGCGGTACTGACGATCGATGCGCAGGCACTGGACGCACATCAGCTGGCGGGGGTTGGCGCGGATTCGGCGACGCCGGTGGGCGGCGTGGCGCCGGGCTGCGAGTTTCAGCGCCGCCTGCTGGGCAACGAGCCGACGATGGACTTGCGACAGGCCGGGCAGGATGTCGTTGCGGGTGCACTGGCATTGGTCAAAACTCATCCCGAAGTCACGACGCTGGTGCTGGAATGCACCAACATGCCACCCTATGCCAGGGCCGTCGCAGCGGCGACCGGCAGACGCGTTGAGCACATTGTTTCCCTGTTAGAAAAAAGATGGAGAGCCGCCGCATGAGTACGCCACCCCAATCGCCCCCACGCTGGCAGTTCTGGATCGATCGAGGCGGCACTTTCACCGACGTCGTGGGCCGGCGCCCCGACGGATCTCTCGTAACGCACAAATTGCTGAGCGAAAATCCCGAGCAGTACCGGGACGCCGCCGTGGCAGGTATCCGGCATCTTCTGGGTTTGCAAACGGGTCAGGCGGTCACACCCGAGCAGGTGGCCTGCGTGAAGATGGGGACCACGGTGGCCACCAATGCGCTGCTGGAGCGCAAGGGCGAGCCGACGCTGCTGGTTACCACGAGGGGCTTTCGGGATGCGCTGCGCATTGCGTACCAGAACCGTCCCCGCATCTTTGACCGCAATATTGTGCTGCCCGAACTGCTGTACAGCGCGGTTGTCGAGGCGCGGGAGCGCTGTGGCGCGCATGGTGATGTGATCGAAGCCCTGGACGAGGCGCACCTGAAAGCAGAACTGCGAGCGCAGTACCAACGCGGTCTGCGTTCGGTAGCCATAGTTTTCATGCACGGCTATCGCTACGCGGCCCACGAAGTGGCAGCCCGGCGCATTGCGACGGAAGTTGGCTTTACGCAGATCAGTACCTCGCACGAAACCAGCCCGATGATGAAGCTGGTGAGCCGCGGCGACACGACGGTGGTCGATGCCTATCTGTCGCCGATTCTCAAACGCTACGTGCAGCAGGTGGCGCAGGAGATGCCTGGCGTGAAACTGTTCTTCATGCAGTCCTCCGGTGGTTTGACGGACGCCCACGCCTTTGCCGGCAAGGATGCCATTTTGAGTGGTCCGGCCGGCGGCATTGTCGGCATGGCGCGCACGGCAGCGATGGCGGGGATTGAGAAAGTGATCGGCTTTGACATGGGCGGCACTTCCACCGATGTCTCGCATTACGCCGGCGAGTTCGAGCGTGAGTTCGAAACCCAGGTCGCCGGAGTGCGCATGCGCGCACCAATGATGAGCATTCACACGGTAGCGGCTGGTGGTGGTTCGATTCTGGCTTTTGACGGCTCGCGCTTTCGTGTCGGACCACAGAGCGCGGGTGCCAATCCAGGGCCGGCCAGCTACCGCCGCGGCGGACCGCTGGCGGTGACCGATGCCAACGTGATGGTGGGCAAAATTGTTCCGCGCTATTTCCCCAAGGTCTTTGGCGTAGCCGCCAATGAGGCGCTGGATGGTGATGTGGTACGGGAAAAGTTTGCGGCACTGGCGGCGCAGACCGGTCGAGCGGCCGAGGAGGTAGCCGAGGGTTTTATCAGCATCGCGGTCCAGCAGATGGCCAACGCGATCAAGAAAATTTCGGTGGCGCGCGGCTATGACGTGACGCGCTACACGCTGCAGTGCTTTGGCGGTGCCGGTGGCCAGCACGCCTGCCTGGTGGCTGACGCGCTGGGCATGACGCGCGTCTTTGTGCACCCGCTGGCCGGGGTCTTGTCAGCCTACGGCATGGGCCTGGCGGACCAGAACGTGATTCGGGAACAGGCAGTGGAACTCAAGCTTGGAGAACAAGCGTTGCCGCAAATTGCGGCACAGCTGGATCAGCTGGCGATGCAGGCACAGGATGAACTGATGCGCCAGCAGGTGAGCCAGGGTGCGCTGGTTGTGCACCGGCGCGTGCATGTGCGCTACGAGGGCAGCGACGCTGCGCTGGTGGTGCCCTGTGCGCCGCTTCCCGGTGACTTGCCCGCGGCGGTTCTTGCGTCAATCCAGTCCGCATTTGAGGTGGCCTACCGGCAGCGTTTTTCTTTCCTGATGCAAGGCAAGGCACTGGTGGTGGAAGCGGTGTCTGTCGAAGCGGTGGTAGCGGGCGATGCCCCGACCGAGCCGCGTCAGGCGTTGCACGCTGTGCGCGATCTGCAGGCCTGTGGCGCCGTGCGTGAGACGGTAGCCATGTACAGCGGCGGGCAGTGGGTGGATGCGGCGCTGCTGCTGCGCGAGGACCTGCGCCCGGGTGACATGGTGATGGGTCCGGCGATCATCGCGGAGAAGAATGCGACCACGGTGATCGAGCCCGGCTGGCAGGCAAGCGTGACCGAGTTGGACCACCTCTCACTGCTGCGTCATGTCCCGCGCAGCGTGAAGTTTGCCGTCGGCACCAGTGTCGATCCGGTCTTGCTGGAGGTCTTCAATAACCTGTTCATGAACATCGCGGAACAGATGGGGCTGCAACTGCAGAACACAGCGTACTCGGTCAACATCAAGGAGCGGCTCGACTTCAGCTGTGCGCTGTTTGATGCTGCGGGCAACCTGATTGCCAATGCGCCGCACATGCCGGTGCACCTGGGCTCCATGGGCGAGAGCATTAAGACCGTGATTCGTGAAAACACCGGCAGCATGAATCCCGGTGATGTCTATGTACTCAACGACCCGTACCACGG